>JAISTL010000134.1 GCA_031272615.1 Methylobacteriaceae bacterium
GGTTTTGCAAAATGCTGTGTATCGGCTGCGGCAAGATCTCCGGAGCCCAGGAATACCACCGTCACGGCGTTGAAAAGCCGCTGCGCCCGGCAGCTGAAATCATCCTGCAAATGGGCGACAAGCTGTTTTTCGGGGTCGCCGTTGTCGAAAACGCCCTGGACAAGGTGCACACCATCAGGGCTGTGATGCCGGAACACTTCATCGAGACCGATATCGAGCTGCTGAAACTGTCGCGCAGCATGTTTCCGACCATTCCCATCAAGCGGTCCGATGTTCTCATTGTCGAAAAAATCGGCAAGGATATCAGCGGCGCCGGGGCTGACGTCAATGTCATCGGCAAATGGCGGCGTGACGGTGGTGAGCGTATCCCGGATTACGATATCCAGGCGGTGTTGGACATCACCGACATCTCCCACGGAAACGCCATGGGGATGGGAAATTTTGACTTGTCCACGGAATATTTCCGGGACAAGCTCGACCTCAGCGCCACCTTCACCAACGCCATATCTTCGACACGTTTCAGGGCGGCCCGGCTCCCCCTGATCGTCAAAAACGACAAGGCGCTTCTGGAAACCATCATCGGTTCCAGGGCGGAACCCGACAAGCTCAGCGTCATCGTTATCACCAGCACCGCAGAACTTGAGCACTTTTGGATTACCAAGAATCTGTTTCCCACTTTGCAGGACAACCCCGCAGTGAGCGTCAGCGACACTCCGCAACCGTTCCGTTTCGACGATAACGGCCGGATGCTGCCTTTTGACACGATCTGACGTCCTGTTTCGCAATCATTTCAACTCGCCATTCGGGAGGAAAAAATGTTAGGCTTGTTCATCGCCTTTCTTGTGACCGCAGCCGTCGCCTGGTTGATCGCGAAAAAGGCATACGCCGCCGCGGTTCTGCTCATCGCCGGCGTTGTACTCATGTTCTGTTCCGTCGCCTTCGACATCGGCAAGGGGCTGGAACTCAAAAAAAGCACGGGCAACACGTTTTTCGACGTGTTCCAGGTAGTCCAGAACATCATGTCGTCCAACATTTCCGGGTTGGGCCTTTCCATCATGGCCATGGGCGGCTTCGCCAAGTACATGGACACGCTCAATGCCGGACACGCCCTGTATTCGGTGGTCGGCGGCCCGTTGAACCACGTCAAATCGCCGTATGTCCTGGCATGTATGGGATTTGTCGTCACCCAGATCGTCGGCATGGCCATCCCCAGCGCCGCCGGTCTCGCCTTGATGCTCATGGTGACTCTTTATCCGGTGCTGATCCGGGCGGGCGTGTCGCGTATGACCGCGGTCGCCATCATCGGTTCCAGCCGCTTCTTCGACCTTGGCCCCGGTTCCGCCAACTGCCTTCTGGTGGCGAAAATCGCCAATATCGAATGGGCCGAGTATTTCCTGGAATGGCAGATTATCGTTTATCCTTTCCTGTTCGTCACCATGATCGTCTCCCATTATTTCGTACAAAGGTATTGGGACGCCAAGGAGGGCCCCGATCCGGAGGCCGAGAAAATCCGTCAGCAGTTCCATGACGCCGCCGGGCAACCCGACGCCGGCGCGCCGAAAATCTACGCCTTGCTGCCTGTGGTTCCTCTCGCCATCCTGCTGATTTTCAACCCGATTGTTATCGGCCAGTTCGGCTACAACATCAAAGTCGACGTCCCGGGCGCCATCGTGCTCAGCGTGCTTGTCGCCATGGCTTTTGAATGGGTGCGCCGCCGCGATGTGATCGGCATGCTCAAGGGCATGAAAGATTTTTACGAAGGCATGGGTCGCCAGTTCGCCATCGTTGTCTCTCTGATCATCGGCGGTCAGGTGTTCGGCCAGGGTCTCATCGCCATCGGCGCCGTGGATACACTGATTGAATCGGCGCAAAACGCCGGTCTCGGGGTGGGCTTCATGGTGCTGGCAATGAGTTCCGTCATCGGCATCGTCGCATTCCTGATGGGGTCCGGCAACGCGCCGTTCTTCTCCTTTGCCGCCCTTGTTCCCGATATCGCGGCCAAGATGAACGTCCACGTGATCTCCATCCTGATGCCGTTGCAGAACATGGCCGGTTTCGGCCGTACCGTGTCGCCGGTGACCGGCGCCATCGTCGCCGTCGCCGGTATCGCCGGAGTTTCCCCGTTCCAGATCGTGAAGCGCAACCTGATCCCGTTGGCTCTGACAACCATCGTGAACTTCGTCGTAACCTTCGCGTTCTTCCTGTAATACGGGCTGCCCTCGAGCCCGTAACACCCGCGACCGGACGCAACCTTGCGCCCGGTCGCTTTGACATTTAAAACGATGGAGGCGTCTTACGATTTCAATCGGCCCGGCGCAGGCCGCCCGGGGTGAACAAGGAAAAGGGGCCATTCCGGTCGGGAAAATGGCCATGGGAATGGGCGTCGCCATTCCCGTCCTCATCATCAACGGGACCGCCGACACCAAATGAGACGTACTATCGTGAAGAGAAACCGGAAGAGAAACAATGACTGTTCAGCACAACTTTGATGAAATCATAGACCGCTCCGCCACCGACAGCTCCAAATGGCGGAAATACCCGAAAGACGTTCTGCCCATGTGGGTGGCTGATTCCGATTTCCGATGCCCCAGACCGGTTGTCGATGCCGTCACCCGCGTGGCGGCCGATGGGGTTTACGGGTATCCGTTTGCTGACGACGACGCGTTCAACAGGGCCACCGCCCGATGGATGAGCAGGCGTTTCGGTTGGGATATCGACCAAAGCCTTGTGGATTACGTCCCGTCGCTCGGCACCGCTTTGGCCGTTGCGGTCAAGGCGTTCACCCAAAAGGGCGACAACGTGCTGATGCAGACGCCCATCTATCCGCCGTTCGGGGATGTGACGAAATACAACGAGCGGCACACCGTCCGCTCGTCGCTGGTTTGGCGTGACGGGCGGTACCACATCGATTTCGATGATTTTGAACGGCTCGCCGCCGACCCGAAAACCAAACTGTTTCTGCTGTGCAATCCGCACAACCCGACGGGGCGCGTGTTCACCGTCGGGGAATTGCGGCGCATGGGGGACATCTGCCTGAAGCACAATGTCACCATCTTTTCCGATGAAATCCACTGCGATTACGTTTTCCCGGGCGCCCGGCACGTTCCGCTGCCGACGGTTTCGCCCGAAATCGCCAGAATCACGGTGGTGGGCATCAACCCCAGTAAAACCTTCAACATCGCCGGCATGCGCACCGCCGCGGCCATCTCCTGTGCCGCCGAAACCCGCGCGGCGTTCCGCAAGGCGCTGCTCTCATGCAAGCTGGGGCGCAGCCTGTTCGGTACGCTGGCCTATGTCACGGCCTACAACGAGTGTGACGATTACGCGGACCAGGTGTGCCGCTACGTGGAGGGAAACATCGATTACGCCGTGTCTTTCCTCAATGAAAAAGTCAGGAAAATCAAAACATACAAGCCCGAAGCCACCTTCCTGCTGTGGCTGGACTGCCGGGGCCTGGGCCTGACGCAACCTGAACTCGAAGCGTTCTTTCTTGAAAAGGCCAAGGTCGGCTTGAACACCGGAACGTCCTTCGGGCTTGAAGGCGAGGGGTTCATGCGCCTCAATACCGCCTGCCCGCGGGCGACGCTGGAGGAAGGCCTCCGGCGCCTCGAACAGGCCGTCGCCGCCCTTTAGCTGCGCGCGGCCGGGCGGACCGGGTTGTCCCGGGCGTCCATCGCCCGGGATACCCCGACGAATGGTCGCTGTCACGCCTTGATGTGCTTCGCCACCAGATACATGCCCTTGACCGAGAGGTCGCCGGCGTTGTGCGCGCGGGTTTCCGCGCCCAGGCTCTTCAACGCCAGGGCATAGTTGGCGCCCAGTTCACTGGAGGCGATGATTTCCACGGTGCGGTCAAACGGATAGAGCTCCTTCATGGAAGCGATTTCCGAACCGATGATCACCCCCGAGGCGAAGGCCTTGATGTGTTTCTTGTCCAGTTCCTTGAACAGGAAGGAGCTGCGGGTACGGAACATGTGGCTCATGACGCCGCCGGGCCCCTGGGCGATTTTGACTCCGCTCAGGAACGCCTCGTCTGAAAACTCCTGTTCGTTGTTCTGCAGCATCATGGCGATGATCGTGGACGTCGTCACCGCCGCGAAGAAATCACCGCTCATCACCGTGGTGAAGGCATCGATGCGCTCGTGGTCCATGGTCAGCCACTTGCTGTGGGTGCCAGGCATGCAAATCAGAAACTTCTTGCCGGGTTCGTCGACGCTGAGGCCGAGAATCTGCACTTCTTCGCCGCGGATGACGTCATGCAGCCCCTCGGGGGACGTATAACAGAGCCCGCCGCAGATATAGACGCCGGGCATACTCTTCATGGCGTAGACCCGGTCGGCAATGGACACCGGATTGGCGGGCAGCGCGATATACGGCGCCTCCTCCCAGCCGTTGGCGCTGCCGACCATGCCGGACAGCAGCGTGAAGCGGGACGAGTCCAGCCAGCCTTGGGTCAGTTCTTCATAAGCCGTGGGGTAGCCGCCCGCCGGCACGAATTTGATGCCTTTCTGGCTGGTGCGGGAATCCAGAATTCTGCCGCCGCCGTCCACAAGATACGCAGCGGCCTTGGACGTTCCCCAATCGATAAAAACCATATTGTCCCGCGTCATGTATTCCCTCCCTGTTTTTTACCCGCACGTACGTCCGGTTCGCAGCCCTGATGCCGCTGGAAATGCGCGGCTTGCTGCACGTGGTCGTCATTCGCCGCCGCCTGACGAGAGAAGTATCCCCCAAAGGGAAGTATGTCAACAGCCTTGTAGGGCGTCCATATAATGAGACATCTTCGCATATTCCCTGTCAACAGGTTCTTCAGGTGATTGGGGTCGGGCGACCATTTTCACGCTCATATCCGTGGCGTTTCGCCACATTCGCCTTGCTATTTTTCCGCCCTTGGATTTAAATCAACGTGCAACACATAATAATAAGGTCTCTCCCGGCCGGTATGGTCCGGTCGGGTTTAGCCTTCGGAGGAGTTTCATGCGTGCATCAACACTAACACGGCTGCTGCTCGGCCTCGCCGTACCGTTCGTCATCAGCGTTCAGGCCCAAGCTCAGGACCAGCTCAACGCTTACGCCATCATGCCGGAGAAGTTTTCTTCCCTGCTTGTCGACGCCTTCACTCAAAAAACCGGAATCAAGGTCAATTTCGTGCGGCTCGCCTCCGGCGAAGCGCTGGCCAAACTGATTGCCGAAAAGAACAACCCCCAGGTCGACGTTCTGCTCGGCGGCCCGGCGGATACCTATGAAGCCGGTATCAAGGAGGGGGTGTTCGCGCCCTATGACGGCGACGCCTCCGGTATCCCCAGCCAATACCGCTCGCCCCAGAACCTGTGGTTCGGCGTCGGATTGAACCCGCTGATCTTCATGACCAACGAGGATTTCATTTCCAACAACAAGATTCACGCCCCGGAAAGCTGGCAGGATCTGCTGGACCCGGTTTACAAGAACGGCCTGCAGATGGCCGACGCCCGCACATCGGGAACCGCCACCGAGCGTATTTTCGCGCTGGTGAAGCTCTACGGGGAAGACGGCGCTTTTGACTACCAGAAGAAGCTCAATGCCAACGTTCAGCTCTACACCAAGAGCGGACAGGGCGGCGCGCTGCCCATCGCCACCGGTCAGGCGGCGTCCGGCATATTCTACCTGGTGGATGCTCTCGATATCCTCAATCAGGGGTATCCGGTGGTCATCACCTATCCGCAGGAAGGCACGACCTACGGCATCGAGTGCGTCGGCATGATCAACGGCGGCAAGAACGCCGAAGCCGCCAAAAAGTTCATGGACTGGGCGACCAGCGTCGATTTTGCCAACGTCATGGTGGAAAAGCAGATCAACTTTGTGCCGCTGCACAAGGACGTCAAGTTCGACAACCCGGTGCTGGATATCAGCAACGTCAAGTTCCTCGAAGCCGACGCCGCGTGGAAGGGCCAGAAGCGCAAGGAATATGTGGACCGCTGGGTCAAGGAAGTGATTCAGTAATCCTTGAAATCCACGGCAGGGCGGTTCCGGTTGTCCGGAACCGCCCCGCTGGTTCCGGCGCGTAACCGAAAGGAACTTCATGGCTGGTCTTGTTTCGGCCCCTGCGCTCGCGACCCCGCCCGGAGGCGGCGATGCGGCGCGAACGGCGTCCGTCACCGCGAGCCTCGGCGTTTACCCGATTCTCGGCGTCATCTGGCTGTCCCTGATCATCTTTGTGCTGTATCCGCTGTTCGAACTGCTGAAACTGGTGTTCTGGCAGGATGGCGTTCTCACCTTCAAGCCGCTGATGGACCTGCTGGAGGTGCCTTACAACGTCAAGGCGCTTTATAACAGCCTGTTCCTCGGCGCCGCCGTGGCCGTCTCGGGGACATTCCTCGGCTTCTGCTTCGCCTATTTCACGGTGCGTATGCGCGCGCCCTTCTGGCTGAAGTGGATCATCGCCACCTTGACCCTGCTGCCGCTCATCTCCCCGCCGTTCACATCCGCCATATCACTCAGCATGGTGCTGGGCCCCAACGGCATGATTCTCAAGATGTTGGGCATCCCGCAGATCAATCTCTACGGTTTCTGGCTGACGTGGACCGCCGAAACCCTTACCTATTTTCCCGTCGCCTATCTGGCGTTGTCGGCGGTGCTGGTGTCCCTCGACCCGAGCATGGAAGACGCGGCGCTGTCACTGGGCTCATCGCCGTGGCGGGTGTTCTACACCGTCACCCTGCCGATGACGACGCCGGGCCTGGCCAATTCGCTGTTGCTGCTGTTTGCCAATTCGCTGGCCGATTTCGCCACTCCGCTCGTCTTGGCCGGCACCTATTTTCCGGTTCTGCCCACCCAGGCCTATCTGCAAATCACCGGCCTCTATGACTACCGCGGCGGCGCCGGGCTCTCGTTCCTGCTGCTCGTTCCGGCGCTCGCGGCCTATCTGCTGCAGCACTATTGGGTGAGCCGCCGCTCCTATGTCACCATCACCGGGAAAAGCGGCGCCCGCAGCCCGGTGCGCGGCATGGGCGCCATCGGCGAGGGCTTCATCTTCACGCTGTGCCTCCTTCTCTCGGCCTTTGTCGTCCTGCTCTACGCCATCATCCTGCAGGCCTCGCTGGTCAAGGTGTTCGGCGTCAACCACACCTTTACGCTGGAGCACTTTGAATTCGTCTTCAGATCCGGGCAGAAGGCCATCCGCGACACGCTGATCATCGCCGCCATCGTCACGCCCGTGGGCGGCCTGATGGCGGTCATCATCGGCTTCATCACGTTCCGCTGGAAGAGCGTCGCCAACATGTTCCTGGATTTCACCTGCATGTTGAACTACGCCCTTCCCGGCACCGTGGTCGGCATCGCTTATGTGCTGGCCTTCAACGAAGAGCCGCTGCAGCTGACCAACGGCCTCACCATTCTGGTGACCGCCTATATTTTCCGCTATTTTGCCGCGGGCATCCGCTCGGTGGTCGCCTCGCTCCATCAGATCGACAAGAACATCGAGGAGGCGTCGGCGAGCCTCGGCGCATCGGGTACGCGCACGTTCTTCAAGATTACGCTGCCGCTGGTCATTCCGGCGGTGCTGGCCGGCATGCGTTACCTGTTCATCCACTCCATGACCGCCATTTCCGCCACCATCTTCCTGGTGTCCGTCAACTGGACGCTGCTGACCACCCGCATCCTTGAAGCCATGAGCGGCTCGGAACTTGCCAGGGCCTCCGCCTTCTCGGTGGTACTGATTGTGCTGGTGTTCATCAGCAGCGGCATTATGGCCTACATTGTAAAAACCTACAGCGCCCGGCTGGCGGGCGCGGGAGAGTCCTGACCATGCCCGCCGAACTCAGAATCGAAAATCTGTGCAAAACGTTCACCAAGGGGCGCGAAGTCGTCAATGCGGTGCGCGATGTCAATCTCACCGTCGCCGAGGGCGAGCTGGTGACCTTTCTCGGCCCGTCGGGCTGCGGCAAGACCACCATCCTGCGCATGGTCGCCGGGTTCGAAACCCCGAGCGGCGGCACCATCCATGTCGGTGACGAAGACATCACGACGCTGCCGGTTCACTCCCGCGGCATCGGCTTTGTATTCCAGAATTACGCCCTGTTTCCGCATATGAGTATCTTCGAAAACGTCGCCTACGGCCTGAAAGCGCGGGGCGAGGCGGAAGACGCCATCGGGCGGGGCGTTGCCGAAGCGTTGGAGCTGGTAGGCCTTGCCGGTGTGGAACGGCGCTTCCCCAATCAGCTCTCCGGCGGCGAACAGCAGCGGGTGGCGCTGGCCCGTGTTCTGGTGCTGCGCCCCAAGCTGCTGCTGATGGACGAACCGCTCTCCAACCTCGACGCCAAGCTGCGCCTGCACATGCGCACGGAAATCCGCCGGATTCAACAGCATCTCGGCATCACTTGCCTCTATGTCACCCATGACCAGAAAGAAGCGCTGACCATGTCGGATCGCATCATGGTGCTGAGTAAGGGACACGTGGAGCAGATCGGTACGCCCTTCGAGCTGTATGCCGAGCCGCAAACGCTGTTCGTGGCGGATTTCATCGGCCAGGCCAATGTGTTGCCGGCAACCATCGGGGAGCCCGCCGGCGGCATGGCGGTCACGCGGCTCGGCCCGGCCACGCTCTCGCTGCGCTGCATCGCCGGTTCCGGCACCCCGGCGGCCGGCCCGGCCTCGGTGGTGCTGCGGCCGGAAAACATCCGCCCGGTGGCCGCCGGTGAGGGCAAACTGCCGGCACGGGTGCTGCACCGCTTTTTCGTCGGCGACCATATGGATTATGAGTTGACCATTGACGACATGAAACTGCCCAAGCCGCTGTTTGCTTCGGTGCCCTATGAGCCGGGCCTGGCGTTGTTCGAACCCGGCAATACCGTCGGTCTGGATTTCGCCGAAAAGGCGGCCATCGTGCTGTTTCAGACTCCCGGCGGATAAGGGGTTTTCCGCTGTGCCCCGCCTGTTTTCCGCCGTTGAACTGCCTGACGATGTCGCCGACTATCTCGCCGGTTTCAAGCTGCACTTGCCCGGGACGCGCTGGATTGAACCCGGCGATTACCACCTGACGGTGCGGTTTTTCGGCGACATTTCCGAGGGAATCGCCCGGGAACTCTGCGAGATGCTGAGTGAAAGCGAAAGCGGCAGCACGGCGGCGATACGTCTCGAGCGCATCGATGTCTTCGGTGACCGCGAACCGCGGGCGCTGGTCGCGGTGGGGAGCGCCGACGCCACGCTGACAAATCTGGCGGCCAAACATGAGCGGGCGGCGCGCCTCCTCGGCCTGAAACCGGAAAAACGCAAGTTCACGCCGCATGTGACACTGGCGCGGTTCAGGAACGTCGAGGCCAAACTGGTGGCGAAGGGGATGCGGAAACTCGGGCTTTTCGAACCGCAGAACTTCACGGTTCAACACTTCGGCCTGTTTTCCTCCCGTGCTTCCGTCGGCGGCGGACCCTATATCCGCGAGGAGCAGTTCCGGATTTGACCGGGGCTTGCGGCACTGCCCGACGGCAAAAGGAAACAGGGTCTCACCGCGGATTTCCGCACCCTGATTGCCTCAGGCATCCCCAACCCCATCCTGCCGTTTGACGAGGCGGCGGCGGACCTCTACGCCGGGCTTGTCGGCCGGGCGCGCGGGCAGGGAACCCGATAGGCTTTGCTGACGGTCAGATTGCCGCCATCGCCGCCGTTCACGGGTTTGCGGTGGCAACCCGGGATATCCGCCCGTTCGCGGCCATGGGTATTCAGGTGATTGATCCCTGGCGGTTTGTCCCCGGCGTATAACCGGCGGGCGGAAGACGCTCCGCCCAGGGTTCGGCGGTTCGGCACGCCTTATCCACACAGGGAAAACGGGAATGGGGAGTATTCGACCCTCCGTTGTTGATTTCTTCTTGCTTGCACCATAGTTGTATGGTACTGTTGTATGTCAGTTGAGCGAGACTCCTTGTAATTTATGGAATTTCAATCGCTTACGTGACGAAACGAGGCGCAACTCATAACGGCAAAAATGCGTTCGTGGAGGAGGTACAAGACCAACTTGTGAGGATCCGCTTCCCGCGGAACCCTGCCCATGGGTGCAACGCGGGAAGTTGACGGACGTGCCGGTGATACAGCGCGCCGATCTGGTCAATTTATTTGGGAGGGAATTTACCCATGAGGACATACAATAAACTGCTTGCCTGCGCGGTCGGCGCGACACTTTTGAGCTTCGCCGTGGCGACGGGCCCCGCTCTTTCCGCCGAGTATTCCATCAAGGTGGCTTATGAGAACAACCCCGGCGAGCCCTTTGACCTCGCCTGCCAGGAGTGGGCAAAGCTGTTCAAGGAAAAGACCGGCGGTAAAGGTGAACTGTTGCTCTATCCGAGCTCCCAGCTCGGTTCCAAAAAAGACGTGATGGAACAGATGACCATGGGCGCCGGTATTGTCACCCTCACCGACGGTGCGTTCTTTGCCGACTACATTCCGGATTTCGCCATTTTGATGGGGCCCTATCTCGGCAAGGATTATACCGACGTCATCAAGCTGTCGAACACGCCGTGGTTCAATGAAATGGCGACCAAGCTGGAAGGTCAGGGGTTCCATATTCTGGCGGCCAACTGGCTCTACGGCACCCGTCACATGGTGACGAAGAAGCCGGTGCATACGCCGGAAGATTTGAAAGGCATGAAGATTCGCGTGCCGAACGCCCGCATCCAGATTGAAGCCATGAAGGAAATGGGCGGAACGCCGACTCCGATGCCGCTGGCCGAAGTCTATCCGGCCCTGACCACCGGCGTCATCGACGGCGCCGAGAACCCGATCCCCGTGCTCTACGGGCAGAAGCACCACGAACCGGCGAAATACCTGATTCTCACCGGGCATCTGGACAACATCACCAATATCACCATCAGCAACGAGTATTACCAGAAACTGCCGGATGACATCAAAACGGCGCTCACCGAGAGCTGCAAGGAAGCCGGAGATTTCATGACCGCTCTCATTCTCAAGAACGAGAAGGAAGTCATCGAAAAGATGAAGGCTGAAGGCGTCACGGTGATCGAGGTGGACCGCAACCTGTTCCGCGAAGCGTCCAAGGGCACCTATTCCAAGTTCCCGGAATGGACGCCGGGCCTCTATGACAAACTCCAGGGATATCTGAAGTAACCCTGATGTGATTTCGGTTCGAGCGAAGCGGAGAGGGTGTTCCAATCCTCTCCGCGGGTATTCATCGCAATGAACGGGGTTTGTTATGAAAATTTTTCGATTTATCAGCGAAGCGGGCGACTGGACGGCGCGTATTGCCGCGATAGCCATCGTCGTCATCATGTGCCTGGCCGTCTTCATGCGCTATGTCCAGGGCGCGCCGCTGCAATGGGTTGAAGAGATACTCATTCTGATCTTCATGTGGATGATCATGATCGGCGCCGCCTCGGCCATGCGCACCCGCGGCCATGTCAGTATCGATGCGGTCACGTCGTTTCTGCCGCGGAACATTCAAGCCAAAATTCAGATTTTTGACGATATCGTCTCGATTGTGGTGCTGGTGACGCTTGGAACTCTCGGGCTCATGCTGGCCATGAAAGCCGGGGCGAAAATTACGCCGATCATCGGCATTCCCTATCGCTACATCGACCTCGCCATGCCGGTGGGCTGCTACTGGATGGCGATTTATGTGGTCATCAACCTGTGGCGCGATGTCACCGGTGGTTCGTCTGCCACACCGCAGGATGGAGGGGCAAAATGATTGTCGGATTATCCTGTCTCATCCTGCTGGTCGGGCTGTTCATCAATGTCCCGGTGTTTATCTGCGTGACCGCGGCGATACTGGCCTATTTCTTCCTGACGCCCGACGCCATGCCCGTCATTGCCGCCCAGCGGTTCGTCGGCGCGGCGGAAAACACGACGCTGCTCGCCATCCCGTGTTTTGTCTTTCTCGGCAACCTTCTCAACTATACCGGCCTGACCAGGCGCCTGCTCAAGCTCGCCGAAGTGCTGACCGGGCATTTCAAGGGCGGGCTGGCGCAAACCAACGTCATGGTGTCGACGTTGATGGGCGGGCTTTCAGCCTCCAACCTCGCCGACTGCGCCATGCTGTGCAAAATGCTGGTGCCGGAAATGACGAAACTCGGCTACAGCAAGGCGTTTTCCACCGCCGTGACCGCCGCGGGCTCGTTGATTACGCCCATCATTCCGCCGGGTATCGCCCTCATCATCTACGGGTTTGTCGCCGACGTCTCCATCGGTGACATGTTCATGGCCGGCGTCATTCCGGGAATTCTGTGCTGCATCGCGTTGATGATCACCATCCGGATCATCGCCGGAATACGCGATTACAAGCCGGTGCGCGAGCACGGCCCGAGCGGCCGCGAGCTGTGGGATGCTTTTGTCGGGGCGCTGCCGGCGCTGGGTCTCGTGGTCGTCATCATCGGCGGTATCCGCATCGGCGTGTGCACGCCGACGGAAGCGGGCGCCGTCGCCGTGGCCTATGCCGTCATCATCGGCGGCTTCGTCTACCGGGAAATGTCGCTGCAGAACTTCAAGGACGCGGTGCTGGAAACGGCGAAAGCCACCGGCGGCATCATGCTGATCATCATGGCGTGCTCCGCCTTCGCTTGGATTCTCACCTACGAGCGGGTGGCACAGGACGTCGCGGCGTTCATCACCCAGTTCACCAATCCGTATGTGTTCCTGATTCTGCTCAATGTCTTCCTGTTGATCCTCGGCATGTTTGTGGAGGGCAACGCCGCGATCATCGTGCTGGTGCCCCTGCTGAAGCCCACGGTTCTCGCCATGGGCATCGACCCGGTTCAGTTCGGCCTGATCATCATCCTGAATCTGGCCATCGGCTGTCTGACTCCGCCCATGGGCACGGTGATGTTCATCGCCAATCAGGTCACCGGCACAAAAACCGGCGAGTTTATCCGTGAGGCGCTGCCGCTCATCTTCGCGCTGCTCGTCGTTCTGATGCTCGTCACGTTCGTGCCGGCGGTCTCGACATTCCTTCCGTACGCGCTGAAATAGCCAAGTTGTCGGTTTTCCCGGGCCGCGGCTCCGGCAGCCCGGGAACGGATATTCCTTCCAGAAGGGCAAAGAAAAATGCTGGCTTTGAAAATCACATCCCCGGGTCACACGGAAACCTGTACGGTGCAGGAACGGGAACCCGGCGCCGGTGAAGTGAAACTCCGCGTTCACCGCGTCGGGCTGTGCGGCTCGGACCTCAACACCTTCCGCGGGCTCAACCCGATGGTCACCTATCCGCGTATTCCCGGCCATGAAATCGGCGCCGAGGTCATCGCCACAGGAACGGGCGTGTCAACCTGCTCCGTCGGCGACAAGGTGGTCGCCATCCCCTACACCGAATGCGGGCGGTGCGCCGCCTGTCGGGCCGGACGCTTCAACGCCTGCGAATTCAATGAAACACTGGGCGTCCAGAGAGACGGCGCCATGTCGGCCACCTGTGTTCTTCCGGCGGAAAAGCTGCTGGTATGCAACAGCCTGTCTTTTGATGACCTGGCGTTGGTGGAGCCGTTGGCCGTCGGCATGCGGGTTGCCCGCCGCGCCGCCGTCGATATCGGCGATCACGTGGTGGTGTTCGGGTGCGGCGTTGTCGGTCTCGGCGCCATTGCCGGCGCCGCGGCGGCCGGCGGCCGGGTGGTCGCGGTGGACGTCGATGACCGCAAAAAAAGCATTGCCCTGGCTTGCGGCGCCGAGCGCTTCTTCAACAGCCGCACGGACCCGCTGGAGGAACTCCCCCGCAGCATTGACGGCGGGCGCGGCCCGGCGGTGGTGGTGGAAGCCGTCGGCCTGGACATGACCTATCGGGCGGCCATCGATATCGTCGCCTTTGCCGGGCGTGTGGTTTATGTCGGCTATGCCAAAAAGCCGGTGAGCTTCGACACGTCGCTGTTTGTCAAAAAGGAGCTGGATATCCGCGGCTCCCGCAACGCCTCCGCCCGGGATTTTTCGGCGGTGCTGTCGCTTCTGGAGCAGCGGCGCTACCCCCTGGACCGGTTGATCACCGCCCATTACCCGCTGTCGGAAGCCGGCCGCGCCTTCACGGATTGGGCGGCGGATACCGGCGGCGTAACCAAATTTGTGGTTGACATTACATGACCAACTGCTCCATCCGGTTTCCCGGAACACTCGAAAAGTCCGGGAAAACCGACGGAGAAAAGAAAATCGGACTTGGTGCGCCGCAACCGCCGGTGTATGCGTTGCGCATCGGAAGGCAGCGCGTCTCATGCAAAAACGAGCCGACAAAGGGAAGCCAACGGGCGAAGGAACGGAAGACCACCGCACCACGGTCATCAGCTCACAGATTTTCGAAAACCTCCGTTTGGCCATTATCCAGCAGAACCTGAGGCCCGGGCATTTTCTCTCGGAATGGGACATTGCCCGGCAGTTCAATGTCTCGCGCCAGCCGGTGCGCGAGGCGTTCATCCGTTTGGGAGACATCGGCCTCGTGGAGATTCGCCCCCGGCGCGGCACCTTCGTGCGGCTCATTTCTCTGCGGGAACTGAGCACCGCGCGTTTTCTGCGTGAGACCATCGAAGCGTCCTTCGCGCGAATCGCCGCAAAACGGGCGACCGCGCAAGACATTGCCGACCTCGCCGCCGTGCTGGCCGATCACCGTATTCTGGCGCAAAAAGACGATTATGTCGGGCTGCTGGAGCATGACGAGAAATTTCACCGCACCCTGGCGAGAATCGCCGGACGGGAAGACGCCTGGCCGATTATCAACAAGCTCAAGGCTCCGGTGGACCGGGCGCGCTTCCTCACCGTGCCCAACGCCGCCTCGGTGCATGACATCATCAACCAGCACGAACAGATCATGCTGGCCATCGAAGAAGGTGACCCGGACAAGGCGGAAGCGGCCCTGCTGACCCACCTTCATGAAATCGACAACTATCTCCCGTCACTGCAAAATCAGTATCCGTACCTGTTTACGGAGTAGCGCCCCACAACCGGGCTGCACTCAGGCGTAGCCCACGGGGCTTTTGTGCGGCAGATACGGTTCTTCCAGGCGCCGGATTTCTTCTTCTGACAGGGTTATGTCAAGCGCCGCGCAGGCATCCTCGAGATGCGCCGGCTTTGTCGCGCCGATGACCGGCGCGCTGACCACCGGATGGCTCAGCATCCAGGCCAGGGCGATTTGCGCCATCGGGACGCCCCGTTCCTTCGCCACTTCACCCACCCGTTCCACAACCGGCTTGTCGAGCGCGTCGGTGTCGACAAACAGCTGCTTTCCCCGTTCGTCGGTTTTGGCCCGTACTGTCTCCGGTTCGTCGCTCCACGGCCGGGTGAGTTTGCCCCGCGCCAAGGGCGACCACGGCGTGACGCCGATCCCCTCCGAAACGCACAGCGGCAGCATCTCCCGCTCTTCTTCCCGGTAGAGCAGATTGTAGAAGTTCTGCATGGAGACGAAGGGCGCCCAGCCGTTGGCGCGCTGCAGACCCAACGCTTTCATGAACTGCCAGGCGTGCATGGAGGAAGCGCCGAGATAGCGGGTTTTCCCGGCGCGTACCAAATCGCTCAGGGCCTCGAGAGTCTCCTCCAGCGGCGTCGCGGGGTCGAAGCGGTGAATAATGTACAAATCCACATAATCGGTGCCGAGACGCCGCAGGCTGTTGTCCATCTCCTGAAGAATCGCCTTGCGGGAAAGCCCCTTGCCGTTCGGGCCCGGAAACATCTGGTTGAACACCTTGGTGGCAATCACCAGTTCGTCGCGATGCCCGAGGTCCTTCAGCGCGCGCCCGACCACCCGTTCGCTTTCGCCGTTGGAATACACGTTGGCGTTGTCGAAGAAGTTGATGCCCTTGTCCAACGCCGCCTTGATGAACGGGCGGCTGTCCTCCTCGCTCAGCGTCCACTGCGGGCGGACGCCGCCCGTGGCCGATTGGCCGTAACTCAAACACCCGAGACAGATTTTCGAGATATCCAGCCCGGTTTTGCCCAGTTTTCCATATTGCATTTTGTCTTCTCCTGGAATGAAGGCTCCCTCGCCGGACATTGTAGCCGGGATACCCGCGTCAGAAAAGCCGGAAGAGGGGATGATCTGCTTTTTTCGTTCCGCCGCGCGAACATCTGAGTATTATCAACAGGTCAGCCTTGTTCACGGCGCGATTGTTTAGTACAATGCGCATGTCGAATTCCTCAGGCGCAAAAAGGATCACGCCATGCCCCATCCGTTTCCGTACATTCGCATCGAAGGGTCTCCCCATGAGCGGGGAATCGCTTACGGGCGTCAGGCCGCAGAGCGCATCGGCGTCGGCCTGGCGCTTTACCGGGAACTGTTCCAAGCCTACGCCGGGATGACGTGGGAAGAGGCGGTCAAGCGCGCGGGCCTGTTCGAGGCGTCCATCGAAGCCTATCTGCCCGAGACGTTGGAGGAAATGCGCGGCATTGCCGAAGGCGCCGGCGTCTCCTATGGTGATATTCTCGCACTCAACTGCCGCTCCGAGCTTATGTTCGCGTTGGCCGACGGCTGCACCTCCGTGGTCATCCCGCCCGACTCCACCCGCGACGGCAAAACCTACATCGCCCAAACCTGGGATTGGCTCAAGCCCGCCCACGGCGCCGGGATCATCCTGGAAGTGCGGCAGGACCCGCTGCCGGCGCTGCTGATGGTGTGCGAGGCCGGCATGGTCGGCGGCAAGGGCGTCAACAGCGCCGGGCTCGGCTGCGGCCTCAACGCGCTGGGCATCGGCCGCGGGCAGGTCGGCGTGCCGCTGCACGTTCTCTATCGCGGCATCATGAATTCCGCCAAAATCTCCGATGCCATCGAAACCGTCGCCAAAGCGCCGCGTGCCGGCTGCGGCAACTTTTCCATGGGCAGCGCCGAGGGCGTGGTGCTCCACCTCGAATTCACGCCGGAGAACTTTGACGTGCTGATGCCCGATGCCGGAAGCATGGCCCACGCCAACGCCTATCTCTCGCCGTTGTTCATCGCCGAAGACAAGCTCAAGATATCGTTCCCGTGCAGCTATCCGCGCCGCTTCCGCGCCCAGAAGCTCGTCAACCGGCTGGAGGGAGAGTTTACCGGCAAACTCATCTGCGAGACGGTGCTCTCCGACCACGTCAATTTCCCCGACAGCATCTGCAGCCATGAGGACCCGCGGGATGAGCGCTGGTCACGCTTTTGCACGGTGTACGGCATCGTCATGGATTTGGCCGGGCGCACGCTTCTGGTTTCGGCCGCCAACCCCTGCGAAGGAAACTGGGAGGAATTCCGCCTGCCGGACAAGTGAAAGCCGGAACAAAATCATCAGCCCGCCCTTCATGCCGCTCTCGCGCAGGATGTCGAAAGGGTTTTTTCTTGCGGCGGTTGGTGAGCGGCGACAGCGGCGCCCAGGCGCCGCCCTCCGGATCGAGTTTGGTGTCAAAGCGCTTGCGGGTGGATTTCACCAGGGCGAGGCCGACGGTTTTCATCACCGGCGTGGTGTTGCGCATGGCGCGCTCAAGCCCAAGGAAAGCCGCACGGACCTCCCTGTCGGAAATGGTGAAGGAAATGCCTGCGCCCGCCATTATGACTTGTCGGGAACGGCGACGGGGGTCTCGGCCCAGTCGGCGACCATGCTGGAGCCGTATTTCCTGATCTGCTTCTCGCCCTCAATCAGCACATCATAATCCAGCTGCAAATCCTCGGTGGGCGCCGCATCGATGTCGGCATAAAAACTGGGGCCCAATTTGGCGCGGAGCGCTTCCACAAGCTGTTCTCTGGTCATATTTTTACTCACGGTATAGCCTCCCAAGCGCTTGACGCCGTATGCCATCAGCGAGACCTGCGCTCAAATTCATCCGACACGTCCGCCCAGTCGGCGACCATGGAGGAGCCGAATTTCGCAATCATCTGTTCGCCGTGTTTAAGATCGTTGTAAATCAACCTCAGGTTTTCCGTTGTTTCGGCTTTTATATCATCGTGGACGAACTGTGGAAGGTCTGAAAGAATATATTTCAAGAGCTCTTCCCTGGTCATATTCTTACTCACGGTATAGCCTCCCAAGCGCTTGACGCCGCAGGCCATCAGCGAGACCTGCGCTCAAATTCATCCGACACGTCCGCCCAGTCGGCGACCATGGAGGAGCCGTATTTCCTGATCTGCTTCTCCCCCTCAATCAGATAATCATAATCCAGCTGCAAATCCTCGGTGGGCGCCGCATCGATGTCGGCATAACAACCGGGGCCCAATTTGGCGCGGAGCGCTTCCACAAGCTGTTCTCTGGTCATATTTTTACTCACGGTATAGCCTCCCAGACCTGGCGGTTGCCGGAAACTTCAATCACCCTGAAGCGGGCCCCCGGCTTGAAAACCATTTCATAAATGCCGTAGTTTTTTGTCGGGACATTCTGAACGAACGCGGCCCCTTTATAACCCGCGGGAACGCGGATTTCAATCACATAGTCACCGAACACCGGGTTGCGGAAATGCTGAAGGCTCTCGCCCTTCGTCAACGCCTCAATGGGCTTCGTCCCAGTTGCGGGCGGCATGGGCGTCCACGGCCAGCGGCACGCGCATGGCCACCGCCGGCGCGGCCGCCTGCTCCATCACCCGCTTGACCACGGGAATCGTCGCCTCCACCTCGGCATCCGGCACTTCGAACACCAGTTCGTCATGCACCTGCAGCAGCATCCGCGCCGTGAGGTTTTCCCGCTTCAGCGCCTCTTCCATGCGGGTCATGGCGCGGCGGATGATGTCGGCGGCGCTGCCCTGGATGGGGGCGTTGATGGCGGCGCGCTCGATGCCGCCGCGTTCCCGCGGGCCCGCCGTCGCCAGTTGCGGGTAATGGATGGTGCGCCCGAACAGGGTTTGCACGTAGCCGTTCTCCCGGCAGAACCGTTTGGTGCCCTCGATATAGTCCTGAATGCCCGGAAACCGGCGGAAATACTGGTTGATGAAACTGGTCGCCTCGCTTTGGCCGATGCCGAGGCGCTGGGCCAAACCGAAGCCGGAAATGCCGTAAATGATGCCGAAATTGATGGTTTTGGCGCGCCGGCGCAGTTCCGGCGTCATCTCAGAAAGCGGCACGCCGAACATGGCCGAGGCGGTGGCGGCGTGAATATCCACGCCGTCGGCAAAGGCCTGCCGCAGCTGCGGGATATCGGCGATGTGGGCCAGCACTCTGAGCTCAATCTGGCTGTAATCGGCGGACACCAGCTGATATCCGGCGTCGGCGATGAAGGCGGAACGGATGCGCCGCCCTTCCTCGGTCCGCACCGGGATGTTCTGCAGGTTCGGGTCCGATGAGGCGAAGCGCCCGGTATTGGTGGAGGCCGGGTGGAAGGAGGTGTGGACCCGGCCGGTCTTGGCGTTGATGAAGCCCGGCAGGGCGTCGGTATAGGTGGATTTGAGCTTGGCGAGCTGCCGCCAGTCAAGAATCTTCGCCGGCAGCGCGTGTCCTTCCCCGGCCAGGTCCTCCAGCAGCGTCGCCGGGGTTGCCCATTGCCCGCCCGCGGTTTTTTTCGCTCCCGGCAGGCCGAGTTTGCCGAACAGGATATCGCCGATTTGTTTGGGCGAGGAAATCATGAACCGCTCACCGGCCAGCGTGTGGATTTCCTGTTCCAGCTCCTGCAGCTTGGCGGCGAATTCCCCGGAGAGACGGCTCAGGATGGCGCGGTCCACCAGCACGCCGCGCATTTCCATGCGGGCGATGATGTCAATCAGCGGGCGATCGGCGGTTTCATAGAGGGCGGTTTTGTTCTCCGGCGCCAGGCGCGGCTTCAGCACCTGCCACAGGCGCAGCGTTATGTCGGCGTCCTCCGCGGCATACCGGGCGGCGGCGGCGATTTTCACCCTGTCGAAGCTGACGGCGTTTTTGCCGCTTCCCGCCACATCGGCGTAGTGAATCGTCGTGTAGCCGAGATGGCGCAGCGCCAGCTCGTCCATGCCGTGGGGGCCTTTGCCGGCGTCCAGCACATAGGACATCAGCATGGTGTCGTCCATGGCCGCGGGCGTGACGCCGTAGCGGCTGAACACCATGAAGTCATATTTGAGATTCTGGCCGATTTTGAGGATGCCGGGGTCTTCCAGCACCGGTTTCAGCAGGGCGAGCGCCTGCTGTGGGTCCATCTGGCCCTCCGCCCGGCCGCCGCCGAAGAGATCATCGGCAGCGTCGCGGTGACCGAGCGGGATGTAGCAGGCGCGGTTGGGCGCCACAGCCAGGGAAATGCCGACCAGCTCACAGCTCATGGCGTCCAGCGAGGTGGTTTCGGTGTCCACCGCCACATAGCCCTGATCGGCGATGAGGCGCACCCAGGCGGAGAGCGACGGGGCGTCGCGGATGATTTCATAGTCGTCGAGGGTCACGGGAAGGGAAATGACGGCGCGCCGCCGCTCTTCGGTGACGGCGGCGAGGTCGGCGACAGGCGACTCACCCGGAGCGCTTTCTCCGGCGTGGTCCTCTGTTGCCGCAGGTGTGTCAAAAAGCGTGGCGCCGGCGGAGAGCGCCGGGTCGGCCGGCACGGCAGCGGCATTGACGCGATAAAGGTCGGCGATACGCCTGGTGAGTTGCGGGAATTCCATGGCCTTGAGAAACGCGATGGCGCGGGCCGCATCCAACGGCTTCACCTTCAACTCCTCCAGCGGTACGGGGAGCGGCGCGTCCAGCGCCAGCGTCACCAGGCGGCGCGACAGGCGGGCGTCATCGGCATGGTCAATGAGCGAGTCCCGGCGTTTCGGCTGTTTGATTTCACCGGCGCGGGCCAGCAGGGTTTCCAGGTCGCCGTAGTCACGGATGAGCTGAATGGCCGTCTTGGGGCCGATACCGGGGATTCCGGGCACATTGTCCGAGGCGTCGCCCATCAGCGCCAGCACATCGCCGATTTTGTCCGGCGGCGTGCCGTCCCAT
The DNA here is from genome assembly GCA_031272615.1 of Methylobacteriaceae bacterium. GTDB lineage: Bacteria > Pseudomonadota > Alphaproteobacteria > Rhizobiales > Beijerinckiaceae > Hohaiivirga. The sequence goes on from JAISTL010000134.1 coordinate 20,771, forward strand.
TTTTCCATCACGCCGGCGACATCCAGGTTGCGTTCCGGCCGGTACCCGGGCGTTCCGGGTCGCCCCGATTCGAAATCGAAGAAGCGGATATGCTCATCCACCAGTTGCATCAGGTCTTTGTCGGAAGAAACGATGAGCACATCATAACCGGCACGTTCCGCGTCCACCGCGTAGGCGGCAATGAGGTCGTCGGCCTCGTATCCCGGCACTTCCAACGGCGGCAGGCCGAAGGCGCGCACCGCGTCGCGCATCAGCGGCATCTGGATTTTGAGGTCTTCCGGCGCGTCGGGACGGTGGCCCTTGTAGTCCGGGTAAATCCCGTTGCGGAACGAGCCGCCCTTCGGGTCAAACACAACGCCGATATGGCTCGGAACGATTCCGGCGGCGCCGTCTCTCAGGAACTGCAGCAGCTTGGCGCAGAACAGCCGCACCGCGCCGGTCGGCAGGCCGTCGGACAGGCGGTTGTTGTACTTCGCCCCCTGATGCTGGGATTGAAAATAGGCGCGAAACACAAAGGACGACCCGTCGATGAGAAATACGACGTTTCTGTTCGGATTGGATTGTTCGCTCATGGGGTCCTCCGGGCTGCGTATCATGCATACCGGACGGCGAACGGAGGTTCAAGCGATAGAATTCCCTATTCACGCTTCGCTCAAAGCGCCGGGAGATTCTGAAACCACCCGTCAATCTCCCGGCTCGCATCTCATCCGGTGCAAACACTTCGGAGGATGATTAACCAGGCTCACGCATAAAAACCCGACAATCTTGTGTGAAACAACTAATTGGTGTAATTTATCACGTTGTTACCGATCGTAAGACAACACGAATCGGCATGTGATACCCGGGGTTTTCAAAGGAGGGTTGCTGTGAAAGCGATAATCTTTTTGGCGATGATTGTCGGTCTGATTCTACTTGCCAGAGAATTGGGTATGACTTACAGATTAGGCGAGACCAACGTGCCGGTGTTGGTTCAGTTAGCCTAAAACACCATTGATTCTTCATGTTTTGATGTTGCCTGACGCGGCTTTTTTTGGCAATATGGGGCGGATGCGGGTGTAGCTCAATGGCAGAGCAGCAGCTTCCCAAGCTGAATACGAGGGTTCGCTTCCCTTCACCCGCTCCATTGTTTTGCGCTCCTCTTTGACTATACCGCGCATTGCCGCCCGTTATCGACCCGGGGCTGAATCTTTTGATTTGACACCGGCGTTGAACCCAATAACATATGGGGACTCGGGCGGCTTTTTAGTGATTCGCGCCGCTCTGTACCGGAAGGCGGGCAGACTGATCACCATGAAGATTTCTTCCAGTGGGCACCGTATCGTATCGCGGGCTTTGACGCTTGCA
>JAISTL010000196.1 GCA_031272615.1 Methylobacteriaceae bacterium
GTTCAGACGTGTGCTCTTCCGATCTCTGGTGATCGGCTCAGGAATGATCATCGGTTTCATCAACGGCATTCTGATCACGAAACTGAAAATGCCGCCCTTCATCGCCACGTTCGCAACGATGTACGCGTGCCGCGGGCTTGCCTGGCTTGCCTTGGGCAAAAAGGTGATTTACGGCCTGAACGGTGATTTCCGCTATCTCGGTACCGGCGTTGTCGGGCGTTTTGCCGGCTTTACCATCACGATTCCCATGGTGATCATGCTTGCCATGCTGATCGTGGTGTATTTCATGCTCACCCGCACCAATTTCGGGAGGCAGATTTACTTTACCGGCGCAAACCCGGTCGCTGCCAAGTTTTCCGCCATCCCCACCGACAAGGTTATCATCTGGGTCTATATCATCAGCACCGGCATCGCAGCGTTCGCGGGCCTGTTATACGGAGCGCGCCTCAACTCCTTCGAGCCGGGCATGGCCGTCAAAGCTCCCTTTGAAGCCATTACCGTGGCCCTCATCGGCGGCATCGCGTTGAGCGGCGGATTCGGCAACATCTGGGGAGTGCTGTGCGGCTCCATCATTGTCGCCGGCATCAACAGCGGCATGAACAGTCTGAGTGTGGCGCCGGAATTGCAAACCCTGGTCATGGGCGCGTTGATTATTTTCGCCGTGGCCTTCAACCAGTTCCTCATCAAGCAGAATATGCGCCTGCGCGACGAACTGGACGAAGGGCTTGTTCCTGCCGGAATCCAGGAACCCGCGTTGCAGAAGACATAACAACAAGGATTTTACCCGAGAAAAAAGAGAAAACAGGGAGGGCCGACCAATGAAACCGACAGTTGTTTTCGTTGCCACATATGATACCAAAGGTGTGGAATCAGAGTATACCAAGGGTAAGATACAAAGCGAAGGCGTTGGCTGCCTAACGATTGACGTCGGCGTCGCGGTGCAGTCTCCGCTGAAGGCGGATATTACGCTCGCCGATCTCTGTTCTGGAAGTTCCCACACGGCGGAGGGCATTCGCGCCATGAAACGCGGCGAGGCCATCGCCGTGGTGTCGACTCTTCTCGAAACCTATGCCGGCAATCTGTTCCGCGACGGTGGGATGGACGCAATCATCGGCATCGGCGGGGCAGGGGGCACACAGATTGTCACCCAGGCCATGCGCACGCTTCCCTTCGGCTTGCCCAAGCTGATGCTCAGTACGCTGGCGTCCGGCAATACCCGTTGGTATATTCAGGATACCGACATCGCCATGTTCCCCTCCATCGTTGATGTGGCAGGTCTCAATTGCATCAGTGAGCTGGTGTTCAGCCGCTTCGCCGCCTGCGCCGCGCAGAGCGCCCGCTGGTATAACGCGCATAAGGCGGAGTACCGGGCGCGCATCGCTGACCCGAAAGCACGCCGGGTTTCCCAAACCATGTACGGCACAACCACCAAGGGCGTGACCAGGGCGAGAGAACGTCTGGAAGCGAAGGGCTTCGAAACCCTGGTGTTCCACGCCTCCGGCGCCGGCGGCAGATCCATGGAAAACTTCATCCGGCATGGTGTCATTCATGGCGTGTTGGATATGACCCTTGCGGAAATCGGCGCCCATCTTGTCGGCGGTCTGCATGACGCCGGCCCGAATCGTCTGGAAGCCGCCATTGAAATGGGCATTCCGCAGGTGATCGTTCCGGGCGCCGCGGATACCATCGTTCTGCCGCCCATGTCGGCGCTGCCGGACAAATTCAAGACCGGAAGAACACTGAACCTCCACAACCCGACCATGACCACCATGCGCACCAATGTGGAAGAGTGTATCGCCATCGGCGGCTTCATGGCCCAAAAACTCATGAAAGCCAGGACCCCCGTGAAAATCCTCATTCCTGCGGGCGGTTTGAGCTCCATCGATAAACCGGGGGAAATCTTCTATCTGCCTGAAGCCAACGAAGCTCTGTTTGAAACTCTGAAACAGGGTTTGAAAGACAATCCCAATGTCGAAATCATTGTGGACCCGCGGCATCTCTATGACGAGGGCTTCGGCGAGACCGCGGCGGAACTGCTCATCGGCATGATGCCGGGGAAATAAACGAAGGAAGCGCCCCGGAAGAAAGCATTTTACTACTCAGACAAGGAACGACATGATGAAACAGTATACACGTGAACAACTGCTTGCGAGACTGGGCGGGATCAGAAGCGACAAACGTTATATCATCGCCGGTGGAGCGGGCTCGGGCCTCTCGGCAAAATCCATAGAGGCCGGTGGCGGCGATCTGTTGCTTGTGTTCAACTCCGGCTTCTATCGTATGCATGGTCACGGCAGCTTTTCCGGCCTTCTTGCCTTCGGCAACGCCAACGATACAGCCATGGAACTGGGCACGAAATACGTTTTGCCGGTGGTCAAGGAAATTCCGGTCATTTGCAGTGTGTTTGCCCAGGACGGTACGCGGGTCCTGTCCCGTCATCTGGACAAGGTGGTGCTCGAAGGGTTTTCCGGCGTCAACAATTTCCCGACCATCGGCCTGGTCGACGGCGTGTTCCGCGAACAGCTGGAACTCACCAATCTCGGCTATGACAAGGAAGTCGAAATGGTTCGCATTGCCTCCGCGAAAAACATCTTCACGTTGGTTTATGTCTTCAATGAAAAAGAAGCGGAGGCCATGGCGGAAGCCGGGGCCGATTGCATTGTCTCCCATGTCGGCCTGACGGTGGGCGGCGCGGTCGGTACCACCAAATCATTGACCATAGAAGAAAGCGCGGACCTCACCAGGCGCATCGTCGCCGCCGGCAGCGCCAAAAAGAAAGACGTCCTCTGGCTCGCGCACGGCGGCCCCCTGGCAACGCCCGAGGACTTCAAGAACTTCCTGAAATACTACCCCGCGATCGACGGATTTGTGGGCGCCTCCAGCATGGAACGCATCCCCACCGAACGGGCGATTTCGGGGACGGTAAAGGAATTCAAGGCAATTTCCTGACCTGCTACGGGCTGGGAATACTACGATAATTGACTGAGTGCCTGTAATAACTGGAGGAGAATCATGATAACCAGATTTAAGAAAATCGTTTCCCTTTGCTTGTTTTCAGTATTGGTCGCCGGCGTCTGGAGCGTCCCCGCGTCCCAAGCCCAGGAACCGAAAAAAGAATACAAGTTTGTCTTTATCGTCAAGAGCATGCAGTTTCCGTTCTTTCTCAACATGATCGACGGGGCTGAAGAGGCCGTGAAGCTGTTTCCGAATATCAGCCTGAAGAGCATCGGACCGGAAACACCGTATTCCGTTGAAGAGCAAATTCAGTTGGTGGAACAGGCCATCACCGACGGTGTGGATGCCATTCTCATCGCCCCGGCCGACTCCAAAGCCATTGTTCCGGCCATTGAAAAAGCCAACAAGGCAGGTATTCTCGTCGCAACGCCCAATACCAAGGCCTACGGCGGCGATGTCCTGACATGGACCGGTGTCGACAACTATCAGGTCGGCTACGACCTCGGCATTGCTCTGTGCGAAGCCATCAAAGGGAAGGGCAATGTGCTGTTGATCGAAGGCACCCCCGGCAATTCCACTTCTGAAGAACGGGTGGAAGGCTACAAGGACGCCTTCAAGAAATACCCCGACATCACGCTGCTCGACTCTCAGCCTGCCGATTTCAACCGTGAAAAAGGTATGGTGCTGATGGAAAACTGGCTGCAAAAGTACAAGCAAATCGACGCAGTCGGCTCCATCAACAAAGACATGACCATGGGTGCGGTGGAAGCCGCCAAGCTTGTCGGTCGTGAAAAAGAAATGGCGTGGGTTACCTTCGATGTCGACAACGACGCTCTGGACGCTCTGGAGAACGGCGACATTCTGGTCACCGGGGCTCAGAACGAACGCAGCCAGATAGCGCTCGCCATCAGCAGCTGCTACCTCGCTCTGAACGGGTTCAAGATTCCGCCCGTCCAGCAGATTCGTTTGTCCCTCGTCTATAAAGATGACGTTCCCTTGTATCGGGAAAAATAGTGCGCTTGTAAAACTGCCATGGGAGGCCGCCTCTTCGGAGGCGGCTTTTTATCTTCCGGCGCGGAGGAACTTCATGACCGCAAACGCCTGTCGCGCACGGTTTTGAACGTCAGGCCCCCAACTCAAAATCCAGCCCGCCGCGCTCCACGCCGTTGACGATGAGAACAATCGAATGGGTTCCCGGATAGTGCTTCCGTGTACTCAAATCCGCAAAGGAATGCTTTTTCGTATAGGCCTTCCTTTCGTTTTCCCTCAACGAGACTTCCGATATCCGGAAGATTTTTCTGCTCCGTTTTCTGTTGGATTTGACATAATCAACTCCATATTCCAGTCGCACTTTCGTTGCTTCCTTGGTGGAAACCGCAAATGAAAAAGTGATGTCCTCCCCGATGGAAACCGATGTTTCTCTTAACGCAAAGTCAAGAACAGCCACGGTTTCATTATGGCAACCGAAAAGCGCCAACACGTCCCGGTTCCCCTTTTTAAGCAGCGTCCGGCATCCGTGCCTGACGATCCGGTCGGTGAATTCGTTTTTTCCGTACCAGTCCCTGGCGATCTTTATCACCAGATCGGGATGTGTTTTGGAAATGTCGTTCAGATTGTTGGCCACGCTGTTGCGCACATGCGCAGACGGGTCGGTTTTCAGTTGTTCCAGAATAGGCAGAATGGGCGTCGGGTCGATTTGAAATTTCTTCAATACCTGTCCCCACGGCAGCCGCGGGCGGCAACCTTCGCTGGCGAGTCTCCGGATGTGTTCGTTTTCGTGTTTGGACCAGGCATACATCTGCGCCATCATCCGTGCTTCATGCTTGACGATAAACGGTCTTACGGCAAATTCAGAAGAGAACAGGCGGGTGTTTCTTTCCAAAGCGCCTATCGATAAATCCCAATCGGTTTCATCCTGCCCGAAAACCTCGACGAAGTCAGGAAAGAAAAAGGCCAACGGAAAAACCGCGACCGCTTTTTCAAGAATGGCAAGTGCTTCTCCATAGTTTGCCGGCAAATACCCGCCCAAACTCATGGTGATTTTGCGCACCCGGGCTTTCAGTTCCAAATCGTCCCAGGTCTCGTCCATGGTCGATTTCAAGAATTCCTCAATCGGGAAGGGGGTGTAAACGGATTGAACAGCCAAAGCGAGTTTACGGAGTGACTCGGGGTTGAACATATTTTTCAGCAAATCCGCCATGGGCATCTCTCTTCGGGCAAACCATGTGTTGTCGACAAAACAATCTGTACTTCAAATACAAAGCATTGCCCATGTTGTTTCGTTTTCTCCCATGTCCTGTCGCGGTTCGCATGGGCCCGGTTCGCAAAGCCCGCCGATTCGCGGCGCTTCAGGCGATCAGCCCCACCGCGAGCGCCAGCAGTAAAACGCCGATAAACGCGTCAAGAACGCGCCAGGACGTCGGGCTTGCCAGAATCGGCCGCAGCAGGCGCGCACCGTATCCCAGCGAGAAAAAGAACAGGAATGAGGCGGCAATGGCGCCGGCGGCAAAATAGAATTTATCGTTTCC
>JAISTL010000200.1 GCA_031272615.1 Methylobacteriaceae bacterium
GCGACGCGAATGCGCTACAAGGATATGGAACCGGTGTTGGAAGCACTGGACAATGTAGGCTATTGGGCTCTCGAGGCATGGGGCGGCGCGACGTTCGACACCTGCCTGCGCTTCCTTGACGAAGACCCGTGGGACCGCTTGCGCAAATTGCGGACCAGGTTGCCGAAAACGCCCATTTCCATGCTGCTGCGCGGGCAGAACATCCTCGGTTACAACCATTATGCCGATGATGTGGTGGAAGCCTTCGTGGAAAAGATGGTGGAGAACGGCGTCAGCGTCATCCGCATTTTCGACGCGCTGAACGACGTGCGCAACCTGGAAACCTCCATCAGCGCCGCCAAGAAAACCGGCGCGCATATCCAGGGCGCCTGCGTCTATACCATCAGCCCCTATCACACGGAAGAAAGCTACGTGAAACTGGCCGAACAGTTCCAGGAGCGCGGCGCCGATTCCATCGCCATCAAGGATATGTCCGGTCTGCTCAACCCCTACACCACCTATCGTCTGGTGCGGGCGCTGAAGACCAACGAGAAGACCAAGGATCTGCCCGTCCACATCCACACCCACTACACCTCCGGCATGGGGGCGATGGCCTATCTCAAGGGCGCCGAGGCCGGCGCCGATGTGGTGGACTGCGCCCTGTCACCCTTTGCGCTCGGCACATCGCAGCCGTGCACCGAGTCGATGATCGCCACGTTCGAAGGTCATGAGCGCGATACCGGCATCAACAAGGATGACCTGTTCGCCCTGGCTGACCACTTCAAGGGTGTGAAAAAATCTCTTGAGGAAGACTTCAAGCTGAACACCCACTTCGATGTCGACATCAAGGTTCTGAAGTTCCAGATTCCGGGCGGCATGCTGTCCAATCTGCGCAATCAGCTGAAGCAGCAGGGCTGGGAAAGCAAGTATCCGGCGCTGCTGGAAGAGATGCCGCGGGTGCGGGCCGACCTCGGCTATCCGCCGCTGGTCACCCCCACCAGCCAGATCGTCGGTTCCCAGGCGGCGATGAATGTGGGGCTGGGCAAACGGTATCAGATGGTGCCGCAGGAAGTGCGGGATCTGGCCCGCGGCCTCTACGGCGCAACCATCCGGCCGGTGAATCCGGAGGTGCGGGATGTCATCATCGGCAACGCCGAGGTGATCACCGAGCGTCCGGCCAACCGCATCAAGCCGCAGATGGAGAAGCTGACCAAGGAACTGGCCGAGAAGGGCTATCCCAACGCGCCGGTGGAGGATGTGCTGAGTTATGCGGTGTTCCCGCCGGTGGCGCTGAAATACTTCCAGGCGCACCGCACATGAGCGGACGAAGAGCGCGATTTGGAAAAGGGGGGCTTGAGGCCTCCCTTTTTTGTCGGGGAGAGTGGGCGTTGAGCCCGAAGCCGGGCGCCGGTCACATGTGCCCGGTTCTGAGTGCGATGACCCAATCGGGCCGGTTTTCCGCCCAGGCTTTTTCCGCCGCCGACTCCCAGTCATAGGGCACGGCGACGTGCAGCACGGTCCAGCTGTCGCCCGCCTGTTCGAGGAGGGCGTAGCGGGCGTGGGGCGAGCCCGTCTCCACCTTGTAGGGGTAGGGCCGTTCATCATCGTAGGCCGGGTAGCCGACACTGCCGGGGTTGACGATCATACGCCCGTCGCCGAAGGTGCGGATGCCGGGCAGATGAGAGTGTCCGCAGAGTATGAGCGGCTGGGCGGCGGCGCCGGCGCGTTGCACAATCTCCTCGTCGGTGGCGAGCCGCAAACCGTCCGGGGTGACGGTTTCGAGAAAATACACCGAGTCGTCGCCCGGGATGCCGTGCACGGCCAGAACCCCTTCCACCGGCTCCAGACTTTCAGGAAGAAGCACCAGCCATTCAAAATGGTCCCGCTCCAGGGAGTCGTGGGCGAAACCGTCGGATTTGCCGAGCTTTGCCCGGGGAACCGTCAGCAGGTTGCGTTCGTGGTTGCCGCGGATGCCCGGAATGTTGCGGGCCATCAGCAGGTCAGCGGTTTCGCGCGGGTAGAGCGGGCCGGAGAGCATGTCGCCCAGATTGATGATCATGTCGGCGTCACGGGTATCGATGTCGGCCAGCACCGCCTGCAGGGCCAGCACATTGGAGTGGATGTCGGCGATAACGGCGAGTCTCATGGCAGTCTCCGCTCTGTTTTTGTGTCACGGGGCCCGATGTACAGCCAAGCGGGCCGAAAGGCAAAGAAAAAGGGACAGCGGCGGCGGTTGCGGGATGGGGCGCTTTCGGTTACAGGCGGGGGTCCGCACATCGCTTTCGCGAAATCGCCCTGTCAACCCGGTTCGGAACGCTGAACATGAAACCGCATAGCCAGTCTCCGTCGCTGTTGTTCGTCTGTCTCGGCAATATCTGCCGCTCGCCGCTGGCGGAGGGCGCGTTTCGCAGCGAGGCGGAACGGTTGGGCGTCGAGGTTATGCTGGATTCCGCCGGGATCGGCGGCTGGCATATCGGCGAACCGCCGGACGTGCGCGCTCAGGCGGTGGCGCTGAAGCACGGCGTCGAGATCGGCGGTCTCCGGGGGCGGCAAATCGCTCCGCGGGATTTCCTCGAGTTTGACCGCATTTTCGCCATGGACCACGAAAACATCCGGGACTTGAAGGCGCTCCGGCCGGGCAACGCAACCGCCCGCCTGTCGCTGCTGATGGACTGCGTGCCGGGCAAGGAGGGCAGGGTCATTCCCGACCCGTATTACGGCGGGCCACGGGAATTCGAGCAGACATGGCAGGCGGTCAGCGAGGCGGCGCGCTGCTGGTTCACCTCCCGCGGATGATGGGGAGGGCAACCGGCGGGAAAGGCGCGCAGTCCGTTGTAACCGGAAATTAACGGCGAACGGGTAAACCATCGGCAATGGAGACGACCCCCGAGGTTGAAATGTAAATGCAGCCGGACAGTGAAAAAACGATGCTCCGGGACGGTGGGGACGGCATTCAAAACGCAAAGCTGTTCTGTGTTCTGGCCGCGGTGATGCTGCTGGGGTCGGTCATCGGGCGGTTTCTGCTGCCGATGCATTGGGATCCGTCAACGCATATTTCAGTGTGGGAAAACGTTCTTGACGGCATGGTTTACGGGGTGGATGTGCTGGAAGTCAGCCCGCCCGGCACAACCGCCATCTATCTGCCTGGAATACTCCTCGGCCGCTTCGCGGGCATCAGTTGCGAAGCGGGCGTCTATATCACCTGCTATGCTCTCTGCCTGTTGACGTTGGTCCTGATGGTCCGGTCAGATCGCCGCGCCAACCTGCTGTCAGCCCGGGAACGGTTCTACTGTTACCTGACATATCTGTTTGTCACGGTCGTGTTCTATCAGGATGTCTTCGGGCAAAGGGAATACGTTGCCGTTCTCCTGATGCTGCCGTATCTGGTAGTCGAGTCGGCAAACCTTTGTTCCGGCAACCGCGACCGCCCGCCGGAATCGCGCCTGGAAAAAGTGTTGATCGGCGTGATGATGGGGGTCGGCACAGCGATCAAACCGCATTTTCTTCTTGTTTTTATTGCCGTATCGCTGTTCGGCGTTTACCGGACGCGCAACGCCGGACACATCGTCCGGTTGGAGACACTCGTGTTTTGTGCGGCTTGGGGCGTATACAACGGGCTTTTCCTGCTTCTATTTCCGGAATACTACGCGTTTGTCGCCGAGTTTCTCATCGATGCCTATGTTTCCACAGGGATGGACTGGCGCGTCGTTGTGTTTTCGTCACATTCGTTTTTCTATCTCCTGGTTCTGGTCATTTGTGGCGCCGGGGCGAAAAAAGCGGGCTGGTTTGTCCGGCCGCTGCCGGCGGTGCTGTTTGTTGCAAGCGCGGCGTTTTACGTCGTATATTTTCTCCAGAGAAAAGGCTTTCCCTACCAGATCTATCCGGCGCAGCTCCTGTTGTTTTTGTGTGCGGCGGCGGGCTTCGGCACCTTTATGGATGACCGTGCGGAGCATTCTTCCGGTTTGAAGGATGCGCTTCAATTGAATCTGGCAATGCTGGGTCTGTTTGCTGTTGTCGTGACCGAAGGCGCAGCAACGCTTCGTGTGGTGAGCGTGGACAGACAGCTGGAAGAGGCGGTCCGAAGTGTCATGGAGAAACCGACGCTGTTGCAATTGGGGCAAGACGTCACCGAGGCTCAACCGATGATTCGTAATATCGGCGGAAGATATGTGGGTTCTTTTTCACATTTTGTGAGCTTCTGGTATGTTCTTCCCGAGGACGTTCCCGCGGTGCTGAAGGGGGACTTCAAAGACATGCCTGAAGAAAAACGCAGATATTTTGAACAGGAAGCCGTGAATTCGCGGTTTCTGTTCAAAATTGCCGAACGGGACATCCGTGAGCGCCGCCCAGATATTATTCTTATTCCGGCATGGGAAGGGTGGAAACACTTTCTATTTGCTCAGGAGAACCTGAAGAATGCCCTGGAAGACTACGTCCATGCCAAAACGTCCGGCAAACCACCGATCCGGCGATGTCGGAAAAAGATGTGGACAGCGGGCGGTGACGGCAACGGTTGCAGGGTGGGGCGTTTTCCGTTAAAGGCGGAAGTCCGCGTCCGCTTCGCGAAATCGCCTGGGCAATCCGGTTCGGGAACGCTGAACATGAAACCGCATACCCGATACCGATATCCTCCGCTGTCGCTCGTCTGTTCCGGCGGTAGTCGTCGGCCGCCGCCGTCGGAGGGCGTAAAAACCGTTGTAACCGGAAATTAACGGCGAAAGGGTAGACCATCGGCAATGGAGACAAACCCCGAGGTTGAAATGTAAATGCAGCCGGACAGTGAAAAAACGATGCTCCGGGACGGTGGGGACGGCATTCAAAACGCACAGGCGGGCTGTGTTCTGGCCGCGGTGATGCTGCTGGTGTCGGTTCTCGAGCGGGTGCGGTTCGAAATGCAGACGGACAC
>JAISTL010000121.1 GCA_031272615.1 Methylobacteriaceae bacterium
AATCGCTATCTGGAGCCGCTGGATTTGAGTATGCGCAAGGGGCAGGTGGTTGGGGTCGTCGGTCTTCTGGGCTCCGGGCGCACCGAAACGGCAAAGCTGGTGTTCGGTATCGTGCCCGCCGACAAGGGCAAGGCATATATCAACGGCCAGTACGTCTCCATCCGCTCGCCGCGGGACGCCATCGCCCAGGGCTTCGGGTACTGCCCCGAAGACCGCAAGACGGAAGGCATCGTCGGCGATCTTTCGGTGCGGGAGAACATCATTCTGGCGCTCCAGGCCAAACGCGGCTGGTTCCGGCCGATTCCCCGGGCGGAGCAGCAGAAACTGGCCGACAAATACATTCAGCTTCTGGATATCCGCCCGGCGGATTCCGAGCGTCCGATTCAGCTTCTCTCCGGCGGGAACCAGCAGAAGGCGCTGCTGGCCCGATGGCTCGCCACCGAGCCGCAATACCTGATTCTGGATGAGCCGACCCGCGGTATCGATGTCGGCGCCCATGCCGAAATCATCAACCTCATCGATGTGCTGTGCTCCGACGGCGTTTCGCTGTTGGTGATTTCCTCGGAGCTGGAGGAAATCGTCACCTACAGCCACTCCGTCATGGTCATGCGGGATCACCGGAAGGTCACGGAGCTGGTTGGTGAAGACATCAACGTCAACATGATACTCAAAACCATTGCGGGAACTCTGGAGAAAGAGGAGGTGGCGGCATGAATACCGTGTCCCGGTCACCCGCGGGCGGAAATACTTTTTCCGGTTTGTTTGAAAAAAGCAAACGCTATCTGCCGCAGATTACGATGCTGGTGGTGCTGCTGCTCATCGGACGCTGGATTTCGCCGACATTTTTCGACATCAATATTCGTGACGGGCGTCTTTACGGCAATCTGATCGACGTGTTCAACCGCGGCGCGCCCATTGCCATTCTCGCCGTCGGCATGGTGGCGGTTATCGGCACCGGCGGTATCGACCTGTCCGTCGGCGCTGTCATCGCCATCACCGGGGCGGTCGCCGCCATCCTCATCAACGCCGGTTATCCGGCGTGGCAGGTGATTGTGGTGGCGCTGGTGGTCGGGCTCGTCTGCGGCGTCTGGAACGGCGCTTTGGTTGCCGTTGTCGGTATGCAGCCCTTCGTCGCGACGCTGATCCTGATGGTCTGCGGGCGCGGTATCGCCCAGATGATTACCCAGGGCAAGATTGAAACCTTCGTCAATCAGGATCTCGCCGCCATCAGTCTCGGCACGGTGTTTTCCATCCCCATGCCCATCATCATTTCTTTCAGCGTGCTGGCCGTCGGCTTGTTCCTGTTCCGCTTCACGTCCCTCGGCATGTTTGTCGAGGCCATCGGCATCAACCGGCGCTCCACCAACTACACCGGCGTCAACACGGTGGTGATCCTGTTTCTGGTGTATGTATGGGCCGGTTTCTGTTCGTCGGTGTCCGGGCTTATCGTCGCCACCAACATTCTCGGCGCCGATGCCAACAATGCCGGGCTGAACAGCGAGATGGACGCCATCCTTGCCGTGGTCATCGGCGGCACATCGTTGATGGGCGGGCGGTTCAGCGTGGTTATGACCTTTGTCGGCGCCCTGATTATTCAGGCCATCAACGCCGATATCCTGACGGCGGGGTTCCAGCCCCACTACAATCTGATCATCAAGGCGGTGCTGATTCTCATCGTTCTGCTGGTGCAGTCGCCGGCGTTGAAGAGCATGAAACTGCTGCGTGAAGCGAAAGGGAGGAAAGCATGATACGTCGTTATCTTCCGCTCTTCGTCACCTTCCTGGTGCTGTTCATGGGCTATGCCTACTGCATCAGCGAGTTTCGCGCCTTTTCGACCATGCGGCCGCTGGTCAACCTGCTGCGCGACAACGCCCACTTGGGCATCGCCGCGGTGGGCATGACCTTCGTCATCATTTCCGGCGGCATCGACCTTTCGGTGGGCGCGGTGATTGCCTTCACCACGGTGTTCCTGGCGGTGACCATCCAGAAGCTCGGCGTGCACCCGATGGTGGCCTTCGTGTTGATTCTCATCATCGGCGCCATGTTCGGGGCGTCCATCGGGGCGATTATCCACTATCTGAAGATTCCGCCGTTTATCGCGACACTGGCGGGAATGTTCCTGGCGCGCGGCGGCGCCACGGTGATTTCGCCGGAATCAGAGCCGGTCTATCATGAGCTCTATGACGTGGTGGCCGGGCTGTCGATTCCCATCGGCAACGGCAAGCTGACATTCATCGCCATGGTGATGCTGAGCATTGTGGTCATCGGCGTTGCGCTGCTGCATACCTCGCGGTTCGGCTCCAACGTCTACGCTCTCGGCGGCAACGCCACCTCGGCGCAGTTGATGGGCGTGCCCATCGCCCGCACCACCATTTCGGTGTATGTGCTGTCCAGCGTGCTGGCGACCATCGCCGGAATCGTCTTTTCGCTGTACATGCGGGCGGGGAACAACCTCTATTGCGTCGGTTTCGAGCTCGATGCCATTGCCGCGGTGGTCATCGGCGGAACGTTGATGACCGGCGGCTCCGGCTTCGTCATCGGCACTTTCGCCGGCGTATGCATCCAGGGTTTGATTCAGACGTACATCACCTATCAGAACCTCACCTCGTGGTGGACGAAGATCGTGGTCGGCTTCCTGCTGTTCGCCTTCATCCTGATGCAGCGGGTGATGGTGGTGATTTACAAGGGTAGAGATGCGTAGCGTGTGAACAGGCAGCTCAGTGCGCATCATCCTCGGGCGGGCATCAGGGTGTCCGCCCGTTTTTTGTCCCCGGTGTGTTGCGGGCTGATGCCGGTTCCCTGTTTCCATACCTCCAGCACATAAACCCGTATGGCGGAGGAGAGACCGCGGGTGGCGCGCGTGGAGTCGATTTCGCGGATGATATCGGCGGGCTTCCGGTTCTGGCGCGCGGCCAGCTCGCTGAGCGCCTTCCAGAATTCGGGTTCCAGGGAAATGCTGGTGCGGTGCCCGAGGATGGAAACGGAATACTTGTTGATGCCGTGGGGCACGAAAGGCCTCAATCTTTGTAAACGCGAGGGACGGGAAGGCTATTCCTCCGGAGGAGGGTCATCCGCCTGGAGGTAATCCTTCTGAAAGATGCACATGCGGATGATATCGCGATATTTGCCGTTGATGAAGAATTCGTGGTGCAGGCGCCCTTCCTCGATGAAACCGAGCTGCTCATAGATGTGAATCGCCTTCTTGTTTTCGGCGTCCACATGCAGATACAGCTTGTAGAGGTTGAGAACGGAGAAACCGTATTCGATGGCGAGCTTCGCCGCCTGCTTGGCATAACCGTTGTTTTCAAAAGCGGGAGCGATGACGATCTGAAACTCGGCGTGGCGATGTACCTGGTTGATCTCCACCAGTTCCACCAGCCCGATGTTTTCGCCGTCGCGGTCGATGATGAATCGGCGTTCCGAGTGGTCATGGATGTGTTTTTCGTAGATGTCCACCAGTTCGACGAAAGCCTCGTAGGGCTCCTCGAACCAGTAGCGCATCACGGAGGCGTTGTTGTCCAGCTGATGGACGAATTTGAGGTCTTCGCGTTCCAGCGGACGCAACAGAACCTCGTCCGGCTCTTCAATCATGGGGGATTCCTGTGAGCGCCGGGCGCCGCGCGAATTCGGGGCGGCGCCGGACGTAGAATGGTGTGAACGACTCAATTTTTCTTACGGAAATGATCCAGACGAACGACGTCCGCTTCACGCTTGGAAGGCGTCTTCTCCGTCGACGGCGCGGACGCGGGATTTTTGCCCGGCTTTTTCTCGGTCTCCGACGCAGACGAGGCGCCGGATTTCGCTTTGGGTACGGATGCTTTCGTGCGCGTCACCGCCGGTTCCGCGGCTTTCCCAACCGGGCTGTCGGCGTCTCCCGGACGGGCCAGCGGCGTCACGACCGCTTCGTGGGATTCCTCGACGCTTTTCTTGAAAGGAACGGGTTCAAAGGCGAGGGCGAATTCAACAGACGGGTCAAAAAACATGATGATGGCTTCAAACGGTATCGTCAGTTTTTCCGGTACCCCGGAGAAGGAAAGGCCGACCTCGAAAAAATCATCATACACCGCGAGATCCCAGAACTGGTGCTGAATTGCGATAACCATCTCCGTCGGGTATTTTTCGCGAATGGCCGCGGAAAGGCGCACGCCGGGAGCATCGGTTCTGAATGAAATTCTGAAATGGTGTTGTCCGGGCAACCCGTCCCTAGCGACATCCCTCAACACCGAGGCAATGACCTTCCGCATGGCTTCTTCAACAAGAAGGTCATAACGGATAAGGTCCTGGGCCATGAGGTCAACTCCTTAAATCAAGGTGGAGGCTTCTGTTGCCGGGCGCCTCCGGGCCCCGCCCGACGGAGCAAACCCGCCGGGACTCAGGTTCGGCTAAAGGAACCGCTTACGCAGCCACTCTCACCGGTGCATAGTTGTCATTCGCAACTACTTGTTTGGCCCGATAACGGCGGTACCATGCCGGGTAAAAGACACATCCTTTACGCCCTCGTCGATCCTGTTTCGCCCCCACCGGAACCCGCCGGAATACCGACGGGTTCGGGTGGAGGCGCCGGGTACCGCCCCCGGGTCCGAATGGTTTATTGCGACGATCGTTTATTACCATAGTCCGCGCATGGCGAACATGTGAAATATAAGTGTTCTTTGCCGATATGAAAAGACCCAAAGCGACGATGTCGGCAATAAAATGCGCAAAGCGCTCCCGCGCTGCAGCGGAGCGGCGGGAAAAAAGGCGGCGAAGGCAAACTCCGAAAGACGTTTTTTTACCGCGCAGCAAGGGAACGAGGTATGCCTTGATTTGCCGCAAGGCGGCGAAACCGCCCCGTAAGTCGGGGTATAACCGGTTGTAAAGATTGAAGTATTTTCTACGCACGGGAATCGCCCGCGGGTCGGGCGTCAGCACCCCGCAGTCTTGCGCTGCACTCCGGGCCATGTGGTCCAGGATGTCGATGAGTCCGACTCCATAAGCCGCCAGAATCGCCCCGCCCAAGGTTGTTTCGTTGATCTTCAGGCGGAGGATGGGCGATTCAAGAATATCCGCGAAAACCTGACACCAGATGCGGCTGTTGCCGATTCCCCCACCGAGGGAAAGATAGTCGGAGCGTTTGTTACGGGTCAGCACGATGTTGTTGCCGAGCAGCGCGCACAGCCCGACGGGCGGCGTGAGCTGGCCGATGCAGAGATTCACGCACATCACGATGATTTCGGCGCCGGCCTCTTTCCACTTTTCGAAACTGCCGCTCTCGCCGTCGGTGTCGGCCGGCTGTTATAGGCCGAGGCTTCCTGCCCGGCTTCCAGAAGGGCCTGCGGCACGTCGGCCGGCAGCTTCTCGACGTATTTCCTGGTCATGGCGGAAAACAAAACATAACTATTTTAACTTTCAGTATAAAGATTATATTTGAAAATACTATACCAACCCTCGTACCAACAAATTCTGCGGGTACGGTTGGGCATTGAAGGACGGCTCCGACTTGTCAGTGCGTAAGACGCCGTGAGGTATTTGCGGCCGGGAATTGACTTGTAGCCACAACGTGGCTATCACTATCCAGAGGTGAAGTATGAATACCACACAGACACACGATTCCGTTGTACGGGCCAGAATTGACACCAGCATAAAAGAGCGGGCCGCTGACGCTCTGGCTGACATGGGGCTGTCGGTTTCCGACGCCATACGGTTGTTGCTGATTCGCGTCGCCGACGAGCGGCGGTTGCCGTTTGAGGTCAAAGCGCCCAACGCGACAACGCTCCGGGCGATAGAAGAACTGGAAGCAGGCAAGGGGGTAAAGTTTGATTCCGTAGCTGACATGATGGCAGCGCTTGATGCGGAAGATTGAACTCTTTACGGCCCTCAAAAAGGATTACAAACGCGCCAAAGCAAACCCGCGCCACGCTCAGGACGTT
>JAISTL010000138.1 GCA_031272615.1 Methylobacteriaceae bacterium
TCACATGTGGGGCAGGTTACTCAACCCCTTATTTTACCTCGCTTTCCTCTGCCCACCATTTTCAGGTCAGGCTCTAAGCATGTATGATGAGACATAAGCATGTCAATTGGAACTAAACCGCGGCGATTGAGAAATACATCTTTAGCAATTCTTTGTGTATTTGTGATTACTGTATGTATTTTGGCTGTGTATGATCGACATCGAAATTGCCCTTTTCGAGTGCGAATCGAATATATCGGCGCCAACATCGAATGGATGGAAGCTCGCACGACGAATGCTAATCTTAGTAATGCCAACCGTATGCTGGAAACTGCTATAACCAAAAGTTATAAATTTATGCAATCACTAACAATATACGACACTATTCTATTCATTATGTTTGGGATACTATTTGGACTAATATCGTTATACGTAAAATACGCGTGTTTCGATCCAGTTGATATTCGAGATATATTATATGGATGTGGATTTTGTGTAATGTTTGGTTTTGAAGTTTATTATTACTACTTAGTTCGGTTCCATTACGGAATTGGGAATTGCAGTTCCATGTAAAGGAGTCGACATAGATCGACCTAAAGGCAAACGATATGGAAACGTATACTGCTTTGTCCCCGCGTCAGCGCGTCGGGGCCAGCGGCACCCGGGGGGCGGACTGGATGGGCGTGCAGTGTTTGAGGTCCCGGCGCCGGGAATAGGCCAGAAAGTCCGTGTCATCGACGCGGCAGACGAAGTGGAGCTGCAAGCCGTTAATGACTTTGAGAATCTCCTTTTTCTGGTAGAGATAGGCCGGGAGCATCACCAGCGTGTCGTAGTCCTTGAGTTCGGCATAGGGGAAGTCGGGCTTCTGCAGCTCCCAGTATTTGCCGAGCAACCAGTGGTCGACGGTGAAGTTCTCGTTGTCCAGCGAGGCCGACGGATCATCGGCGAAATAGCTGAGTTCACTGTTGGCGTTCATGAACGCCTTGACGCCGGTGATGTTGCGATCCACGTTGCCGTACCAGCCGAAGCCGAAATTCCGCCACGGCTGCGGGTCGAGGGAGTGGCCGTCCATGCCGCTCCAGGTCACGAGCGAGGCGAGGATGACCAGCGCCGGAAAGCCCCAGCCGGCAAACCAGCCCGAGACGTCCTTGAGGGCGAGTTCGCGGTTGAGCGCGTTGGCGACGATGGGCCACACGATGACGAACACCGCCGGGGCGGCGAAATAGGCGTGCATGATGCCGATGTCGGTGTTGACCGCCGCCATGGTCAGCAGCGCCCACGGCAGGAAGGCGAGGAGCCCGCAAAGCTGCACCATGTCCCGCCGCGCCGCCGCGTAAACGAGAATCATCCCGGCCGGCGCCCACAGGCACGCCCGGAACTGGTAATAGAACACCAGCCGCTCGCGGATGAAGGCGTCGGTGAGGTGGGCCCAGGCCGGGTCCCCCTGGTAGAGATTGCGCCATTCCCGGACCCCGGCGAAGGCGAGGAGGTGGTATCCCGTCGCCAGCATGGCGTACACCAGACATCCGAAGCTGAAGAGCGCCAGCACCATGGCGCGGCGCTTGAAGGCGTCGTCGCCCCGGTGCAGCGCCATGATGACCACCAGCGGCGCCAACAGCAGGAACATCTGGAAACCCACCCATTCCTGCAGCAGCAGCGCGCCCGTGAGCGACACCAGGGCGGCGATGCTGCGGCCGTCGATGAAGAGCTTGAAAAACAGCACCATGAGAGCGACAATGCCGATTTCATAGTGCGGGCGCGAGCACATCAGCAGCACCGCGCCGTTGTGGACGGCCACCACGCCGAGAATGAGGGCGGCGATGAAATAGGTTCGGGTGAGGCGGTAGACCCCCCCGGCGAGCATGGAAAACAGCGCCCAGGCGATGAGGCCGGAGGCGACGCCGTTGAACAGGGCGAAATACACCGTGTCGTGCAGATCCCCGAACAGCCGGGTCAACGCCTGGAACAGCGCCGAGGTGAACAGGAAAAACGGCACGATATGCACGTTGTTGTAGGGGCCCTGCCAGAACATCATCGGCACGTCGGCCAGCGGCCATGAGGTGGAATGGCCGAGCAGCCACGCGACTCGGGCGCTGTCGAGAAAGAAGCCGCCCGTCACGAAAAAATGGGTCATGACGTAGTTGAAGGCGGGCACAAACGCCAGAAGGAAGCTGCAACCGGCAAGAATGCGGTATTGTCTCTCAGTCATTGCTCACCATTTCAATGCGATGCCACCGGCGTGAACGGCGCTGATGATACACCAAGGTGCTTTCGGAAAGCTTTACGCGGGCGTGTTATCCGTCGCCGGTTTTCCGTGTACCCAGGCGAGCATGCGGAACGCCGCGCAAAACTCCTGAAAGCGTCGGGCGCGGCGGTTGAGCGCCTCGGCGTCTTCCCCCCACAGGCTCTCCTGGAACAGCTCGTCGAGATGCGCCAGCCGCCACGCCTCGTCCACGCCGAGGCGGCCTTCCGCCAGTTCCAGCGCCAGCACCACCGAGCCGCTCAGCGTGGTGAGCACATGCAGGGCGCCAAGCGCGAAGGGCGAGGCAAAGCCGCCGACAACGGCGCGCACCCGGTCCACCGTTTCCGGCGCCTGCTCGATGAAGCCGATGCCGCTGGTGACGCGAAAGCGCGCGCCGTGCGCCCGGTGAAAGGCGTCGAGCACGCCGTCCCAAGCCAGCGCCTGTTGCCGGGCCAGGGAATCCGGCGCGGCGGCGCGGTAACACAGTAGGTCGGACGCGGCATAGCGCATGATGCTTTCAGCGGTTTCTTCCGGCGCGGCGGCGACTCCGTCGATGACGGTGTTGGCGAGGCGCGTCAGCGGCATGGTCTCGGGCCGGATGAGCCCTTGCTGGGCGTGCCATTCGTCGGCAACCGCCCGCGCCAGGGCATGGGCGGGGAGGCGGAGCGGTTTGCGCCCCGGCGTGTGCACCCGGCGCCCGTCGAGCAGCACCTCATAAGCGCCGGGGATACCGCCGACGAAAACGTCACGGTAAAAGCGCCTTTTCAGCCCGCCGCCGCCGGTGAGGGGAGTGTCCGCCATGGGTGTTCACTCCGCCAGCCCGAGCAGGGTCTCGCGCAGCTCCGGCAAGCGGCGCGCGATGAAGCGGGCGCCGGCGGCCACCAGCTGCGCTTCCGGGTGATAACCCCAGGTGACGCCGATGGCGTTGGCCCCCGCCGCCACGCCCATGGACACATCCCAGGCGGTGTCGCCGACCATGAAGGTGTCGTCGCCGGAAACCCCCAGCTCCGCCATGGCCTGGCGCACCATGGCCGGGTGCGGTTTGGAGGGCGCGTCATCGGCGGTCTGGATGGTGGCGAACCAGTTGTGCCACTGATGGGTGTCGAGCAGCCGCCTGACGCCGCGGCGCGAATTGCCGGTGGCAAGCCCGAGGGCAAACCGCTGGTCGTCCTTCAGCTCCGCCAGCAGCTCACCGACGCCGGCATAGAGGGCAGGGCCGCCGCTCATCAGCGCCGCCTGGATGCGCATGTAGTTTTCGGCGTAATACGTCGCCGCCGCCCGCGCCGCCGCCTTGTCGGCAATGAGTTTTTGGCAGGCCTGCGTCAGCGACAGGCCGATGACGTCGGCGACGGCGGAGTCCTCCGGGCGCGGCAGCCCGAGATGGTCGAACGTCTCATGGAACGCCGCCAGAATATGGTGGCGGGAATTGACGAGGGTGCCGTCGACATCGAAAATGACGAGTTTCATGCGCCTGACCCGCTCAGTCTTCCGGCGCGTCGACTACCGGGTCATAACCCGACACGTCGAAGCCCAGCAGGTTGAAGCTCTGCGCCATGTGTGGCGGCAGTGGCGCGCTGACGTCCACCGGTTTGCCGGTGCGCGGATGCGGGAACACGATGCGCCGCGCCATCAGGTGCAGTTTGTTCTGGATGCCGCCGGGCAGTTCCCGGTTGTCGGCGCTCGAATACTTCGGGTCCCCGAGAATCGGGTGGCCGATATGCGCGGCGTGGGCTCTGAGCTGATGGGTGCGCCCGGTGACGGGCTTCATCGACAGCCACGCCAGCTTCTGTCCGGCCTGGTCGACCACGGCGTAGTAGGTGAGGGCGTGGTTGGCGCCGTCGTCGCCGTGGGCGGCGATGCGCACGCGGGAATCGCCGTGCGGCCCGGTTTCCTCCTTGGCGAGATAGGTGGAGACGCGCCCCTGCCGCACTTTCGGCACCCCGGAGACCAGCGCCCAGTACACCTTGCGGGTGGAACGGGTGCGGAAGGATTTGCCGAGCGCGGTGGCGGCAAAGCGGGTTTTGGCGATGAGCAGGCACCCGGCGGTGTCTTTGTCGAGGCGGTGCACCAGCCGCGGCTTCTGTCCGTCGGCGCCCGTGAGCGAGTCGAGCATGCCGTCGAGGTGGCGCCTGGTGCCCGAACCGCCCTGCACCGCCAGGCCGTAGGGCTTGTTGATCACCATCACATCGGCGTCTTCATAGAGCACCAGGGATTTGAGATAGTCGCGCTCGGAGTCCTCCCCGGCCGGAGCGGCGGCCCGTGGGCGCGGCTGTTCCAGCTTCAGCGGCGGAATACGCACCGCCTGCCCCTCCTCTAGATGGTCATTGGGCCTGGCGCGCTTGCCGTTGACCCTGAGTTCGCCTTTGCGGACGATGCGCTGCAGATGGGTGAAGGCGACGGTGGGGAACCGCGCCGTGAGAAAGCGATCCAGCCGCATGCCCGCCTCGTCGCCGCCAACCGTCAGCACCTGCACGCCGGTGGCGAGCGTCTCGCCGGTGGCGGCCTTCACCTGCCGTCTGGTCGGCGGCCTGGGGCCGGTCCGGCGGGAACCGGAAGCGGAATGGGGGGAAGCCGGGGAGGAACGGCGCATGGCGGAAACTTTCGATTACGGCGTTTTCCTTGGAACGCGGACGCCGGTCCGCGCCGCGGAAAACGCGACACACTGATGACCTTTGAGCGAACTCAAGCCGCGGCGCGATTCAGGCCTGAGGTCCGGACGCCTTAAAACCACTGCATGACGGTTTTTTCAAGGTCAAAAACGCCGGGGAAGGCGTCCAGCATCCACGCCGCGAACCAGGTGTTCCAGTTCATCAGGATGAAGACGCCGGTGACGATGAGCAGCACGCCCATCAGTTTTTCGACCCAGCCGAGAAAACGGCTGAATTTCCGGAACAGCGCGGTGAACGGCCCGATGAGCAGCGCCGCCAGCAGGAACGGAATGCCCAGGCCCGCGGAATACACCGCCAGCAGGCTCGCGCCGCGCAAAACCGACGCCTCGTTGCCGGCCAGCACCAGAATCGCCGCCAGAATTGGGCCGATGCACGGCGTCCAGCCGAAGGCGAAGGCCAGCCCCATGATATAGGCGCCCCACAGCCCCAGCGGTTTCTCGACGTCGAACCGCGCCTGCCGGTAGAGCAGGGCGAAGCGGAACACCCCAAGGAAGTGCAGGCCCATCAGGATGACGGCGACGCCGGCAATGGTGTTGAGGATATCGCGGTAACGCAGCAGCGTCTGCCCAAGCCCCGAGGCCGCCGCACCGGTAGCGACGAAAATGGTTGAAAAGCCGAGCACGAACAGCAGCGCCGCCGGCATCACCCGCCGCAGGGTCTGTCGGGAACCGCCGCGGTTCATCTCCTCCAGGGAGACTCCGGCGATGTAGGAGAGATAGGGCGGCACCAGGGGCAGCACGCAGGGCGAAACAAAGCTCAGCATGCCGCCGACGGCGGCCAGGGTATAGCTGATGTGAGTCATGCGCCCCTTTTACCCGCTATCGCCGCCGGAGAAAAGCGGGATTTTCGGCAGGGCGGACGCCATCCCGAAACGGTTTCGGCGGACTGAACGGTTCCGCGGGCGGCATCCCGTTCCCATGCCGCCCGCTTACCCGTTCACATCCGCCGAATTCCGCCCGTCCCCTCTTGTCAAAGCTCAGTACTGGCGCACCATGCGCAGGCGCACTTCCCACAAATTCCCGTCGGCGTCGTTTTCCGGCCGCGGATTCATGCCCGCGATCAACCGGTTGTCGATATCGACGTAGAGCACCTCGAAGCCCATCTCGAAACCGTCCGCGGGAGCCCAGACGTTCTGCAGACCGACCCGGTATTCCCGGTATTTGTAGAACGCCGGGATGGTCGGGTGGAACATGAACGGGTCGACCTCGGCGTAGGAGCCGAAGAGGCTGGTTTTCAACGTCGGCGTCCAGTTGTGGACGATACCGCCGGACACCTGCCACCCCTTCATCAGCTCGATGGACGTGAGCCGGTTGGTGTCGGTGTGGACGAAGAGATTGGGACGGATGCCGTTGTCATCGAGAAGGTACGGCAGCGCGCCCCTGGAATAACCGGCGTTGAGCCACAGATAGTCGCCTTCCGCCACCGCGTCGACGTTGACTCTGGCGCCGAACCCGATGGCCCAGCCCCACTCGGAATGATAGATCATATTACCGGTACGGTCCCATTCCAGAACGAACTGCTGGTTTTCGTGCGCCACCGCCGCCAGGTGCAGCGTGCCCCACTCCCGTTCCAGGTCGAGAACAGCGACCACATCCGGGACGTCCAGGCGGTCATCGTGGTCCAAACCGATCCACGTGTCGAAGCTGTGGCGGCTGGTCGGGTCTTCCAGCGAAAGGGTGGCGGAGAAGCCGTCGCCGAAGGTGTGGGTGTAGGCGAGCAGGTTGACCACGTGCCCGTCGGAGAAGCGCAGGGTGCCCCAATTGGTGTTTTCGGTGAAATCCCAGAACGACTGGGTGCGCCCGGCGGTCAACCCGAGATACTGGATGAAGGCGCGGTCCAGTTCAATCTCCGTTTCTTCGCTGTAGGCGTCGACATAGGCGCCGGATTGCACGGTGATCTGCAACCGGGCGAAGGCGCGCAGCGTGCCGTATTCCGTGGCGTTGCGGGCGTCCGCTTCAACATAGGCGCGGGAATGGAAGCCGATCTGATAGTCGTCCAGGGCGTTGCCGTCGACAAACGCATACTCGGCCCGCACTTCGCCGCCGATCTTCAGGCAGGTGTCGGAGCCGGGAATGTAATAAAATCCTTCGCCGTGGGCGGAACACACCTTCACGTAGTCCACGCTTTTCGCCTTCACCGGCAAATCCGCGGCCTCAGCGGAAAACGCCGCCGCGAAACACGCGGCCGAACCGCAAAGAAGAGCCTTCAGCTTTGTCATGGGAACCCGTCCTTTCCTGTGAGATATTCCAACCGCGGCCCTGAACCGAACGCTGCGCCGTTCCCGGCGCTGGTGATGATCGATTCCTTTCCGCCGGACGGTATCTACGAATTCAACTCATGCCTGTCAATTAAATTTTAAGCTAACCTGTTGATTTATAATTGTATTTAGAATTATTGAAAAGTAAAACAGCCCTGGACGGATACCTCGGGAGATGTCAGGAGCGGGCTGTTGTTTCCGTTTACAGGAACAAGATGACGAAGCGGACAAAACGGACAATGATACCAACGTGGAACGGTTCGGGTTTCCGCGACGCGGGCAGCGGGCCATATGCTTTCCGCCTCGAGCTCTCCAGCCCCGCCGTTCCGGCTTTCCCATCAGACATTTGGACGGTTGAAATCCTTGAATCCCGGTGTTATGACAGTTGCGGGTCTCCTCGAAGTCTCTCCCCGCCGCGCCGGACGGCCTTCGTGAAGAATAACGATAACAACAACTTATGGAGGCGCCGATGGATACCGGCCTTCTGCACAGGTCCTGCTGGCTGGAGATTGACCTCACCGCCGTCAAAAACAACATGCTGGCCATGAAACGCATGGTCGGGCCGGGCATTCTGGTGATGCCCGCGGTCAAGGCCAACGCCTACGGCCACGGCATTGTCGCCTGCTGCCGGGCGCTTCAGGACGCCGGGGCCGACATTCTCGGCGTCGGCAACGTCGATGACGCCATTCTGCTGCGCCGCAGCGGCCTGGTGATGCCGCTGCTGGTGTTTGCCGGCAACACGGTGAGCGAGGCGGCGGAGCTTTATGTCGCCCACAACCTGATGCCGACCATTCTCTCGGTGGAGCAGGCGAAGAGCATTTCCGCCGCCGCCCATATCCCGCATCCGGTGTTCATCAAGATTGAAACCGGTTTCGGGCGCCTGGGCGTCAACGCCGAGGCCGCCGCCGAGGTCATCCGCGACATCGCCGCCCTGCCCAACATCCGCATTGACGGCATCTACAGCCATATGGGCGGCGCCGACTGGCCGGAGGATGATGCCGACGCAACTGAGGATTATTTCCTCTGGCAATATCAACGCTTCGGCACCGTGTTGAAAAAGATGAAAGAATTCAACATCGCCGTACCCTTCCGCCAGTTGGCCAACACCCCGGGCAGCATCGTCTATCCGGGCATCCGCATGACCGGGATTTGCCCGGGCCGCGCCGTGTGGGGTTATTCGCCGGTGGAGCGGCGCGCGGGGCACCCTGATATCGCCATGGCCATGACGGCGTGGAAGAGCCGCCTCATCCAGGTGAAGGAGGTCATCGGCGGCCGCTTCGGCCCCGGTGGCTCCCACATCCGGCTGGAGAAACCGCGCCGCGTCGGCGTTTTGGCCGGCGGCCTCAGTGACGGCGTCAGCCTGCGCCAGGCCGGGGGCAGCGTGCTGATCCGCGGCAGGCGCGTGCCGGTGCTGGGCCCCATCTTCCTGGAGCATAC
>JAISTL010000139.1 GCA_031272615.1 Methylobacteriaceae bacterium
CTCAATTCCAACCGGTCCCCGGATGCCGGCTGCCCCCCCGCCGTTGGCCGCAGGGCGCGGTAGGCGGTCCCACTTATTGCCGACATGAAAACTGTTGACAAAACCCCCAAGTCGGCTAACGGCTAACACGACCGCCGGCGGGGAACCACCTCCGCCGGGCGGTGGTGTGTGACTTAATCTTGTTCAACTCTATTGTAACTCTATTGGAGACTGAAATGCAGTTCAAGGTCGCCGTCGTCGGCGCTACGGGAAATGTGGGGCGCGAGATGCTCTCCATTCTCGACGAAAGAGGTTTTCCGGTTTCGGATGTGGTGGCGCTGGCGTCCACCCGCAGCATCGGCACCGAGGTGTCCTTCGGCGATAAAACCCTTAAAGTGAAAGCCCTTGAGCATTATGACTTCTCCGATGTCGACATCGCCCTGATGTCGGCGGGCGGGAGCGTTTCCAAGGAATGGGCGCCGAAGATCGCCGCGGCCAAGGCCGTGGTCATCGACAATTCCTCGGCCTGGCGGTATGAGTCCGACGTGCCGCTGGTGGTGCCCGAAGTCAACGCCGACGCCGCCAAAAATTACACCCGGCGCCACATCATCGCCAACCCCAACTGCTCCACCATCCAGATGGTGGTTGCCCTCAAGCCGTTGCACGAGTTCGCCGTCATCAAGCGGGTGGTGGTGTCCACCTATCAGTCGGTGTCGGGCGCCGGCAAGGAAGCCATGGACGAGCTGGACCGCCAGACCAAGGCGCTCTACTCCCTGCAGGAGCCGGAAATCAAGAAATTCACCAAGCGCATCGCCTTCAACGTCATTCCGCATATCGACGTGTTCATGGAAGACGGCTACACCAAGGAAGAATGGAAAATGGTGGCCGAAACCAAGAAGATTCTCGACCCGAAAATCAAGGTGACGGCCACCTGCGTGCGCGTGCCGGTGTTCATCGGCCACGGCGAGGCGGTGACGGTGGAATTCGAGAAGCCCATCACGCCGGAGCAGGCGGTGGATCTGCTGCGCGTCGCCCCCGGGGTGATCGTCTATGACGAGCGCAAAAACGGCGGCTACATGACTCCCTACGAAGCCGCCGGCGAAGACGCCACCTATGTGTCGCGCATCCGCGAGGACGCCACCGTCGAAAACGGCCTGGCGTTCTGGTGCGTCGCCGACAACCTGCGCAAGGGCGCGGCTTTGAACGCCGTACAGATTGCCGAGGTGCTGGCCAACCGCGGCTGGCTCAAACCCAAAGCGGGGTAAGCGATGACCGCAGAGAGCGGCTTTATTCCCCTCGCCTTCGCCGTGCTCACCGTGTCCGACACGCGCACGGCGGGCACCGATGTCGCCGGCGATATTCTCGTCGGGCGGCTCACTGACGCCGGACACCGGCTGGCGGCGCGGCGCATCGTCATCGATGAGATTGTCGCCATCCGCGCCGCCGTGCTGCCGTGGATTGCCGATGAGGGCGTGGACGCCATTCTCACCACCGGCGGCACCGGCATCACCGGCCGCGACGTCACTCCTGAGGCGCTGGAGCCGTTGTTCGAGAAGCGGATGGAGGGGTTTGCCGTGCTGTTTCACCAGCTGTCGCTCAACACCGTCGGCGCTGCCACCATGCACGCGCGGGTGACCGCCGGGGTGACCCGCGGCACCTATATCTTCTGCCTGCCGGGTTCGCCGGGCGCCTGCGTCGACGCTTGGGACAACCTGTTGAAGGAGCGCTTCGACGCCCGCTCCAAGCCGACGAACTTCGCGCTGCTCAGGCCGCGTCTGCGGGAACAGTGAGCCGGTTGCGCCGGTATTCCAGGTATGCCATGGCCAGAAAACCGATGATGATGCTGAACCAGATGGTGGCAAACCGCGTGCCGATGGTGACCACCGCGGCCATGGCGGCCCCGGCGCCGTAATACACCATCAGCGCGGTGAACGCCGCCTCCGTCGACACCAGCCCGCCCGGCAGCATCGAGGCGGCGCCGACCAGTGTCGCCAGCGGATAGATGGTCAAACCGGTCAACGCCGGAATATCCATGCCCACATACCACATGAAGTGGACAAAGCCGAAGGAGACAGCGCTCCACGCCAGCAGCGCCAGAACCATCGACAGGCCGATATCCAGCGGATTGAGCCACACTTTGCAAGTGCTCAGCCCCTTCTGCACCGCCGTCAGCACCGAGGGAGCGACACGATAGTTGCGGGCGCTCAACGCCGCGGAGATTTTCTCGAGGGTGTCCGCCTTCAGCACGAACACGGCGATGAGCCCGATGAAAATGCCGACAAAAGCGTAGGCAATCAACAGATAGGTCGGGTTCGACACCACCAGGCTCGCCAACACCAGCACTGCGATGAGGTCGGTGGTGCGGTCGAACACAAAGGCCGAAATCACCAGGGAAGCGGGGATGCGCTCGGTTTCGTAATAGCGGATGCGCACCAGCTCGCCGACCTTGCCCGGCGTGGCGGTGAACGCCAGCCCGGTGAGATAGCAGAGAAAATCAATCGCCAGCGGCGGCAGTTGCGCCCCGGCGCGAAACATCAGCCAGCGCCAGCGGGCAAAACGGAACACCAGCGACACCACGCAGTATCCGGCCATGACGGGGAGAATCACCACCAGTTTCGGCAGCTCGGCAAAAGCCTGGCGGCGGAAATCCCCCCACAGCAGCAGGCCGAGGTACAGCACGGAAATGACCAGCAGACTGACGGCGGAACGTTTCATGGGCAATGGTCCTTGCGGTTCGGCGATGGGGTTCTCATTCAGGCGTCCTTGAATCCGATGAACTTGTAAATCAGGAAACTGGCGACCATGGGCACCGCCAGCGCCGCTCCGTGGGCCAGGGCGTGGGCAAAGGGCGCGCCGAGCCGGTCCAGCCCCGCGGCAAACAGCAGCGTCGCACCGTACACCACCGGCAGAAACGCGAAATTGCTGCCGAAAAACACCAGAACCTGCCGGGTCAGCCCGGTGGTGGCATGGGGAAACACGAAGATGCTGTTGAGGATGAAGGCGGTCAGCATCCCCACGCCATAAGCCGTGAGAATGGCCGCGTCAAAGGAGAGCCACCGGTTGAGAACGACGCGCGCGCCGAAATTGACCGCCGCCGCCGTGCCGCCGACGCCGATGAACTTCAAGAACTGCGCGCTGAACAGCGTCTCCCGGAGTTTGGCAATCATGGGGCCGGCTCGCTGTTGCCGGTTGCCGGCGCGACCGTCTCCGCCAGGAATCCGGCGACTTCCCGGGCAAGCGTCCGCCCCAGTTCGATGCTCTCGGAGGCGCCCCGGTCCCACGGGTAATAGTGGGAGGTGTCGGCGACCCACAGCCCCGCCACAGGGAGCCGGGTCGGCGGCAGGCTTTCGGGAAACCGCGGCGTTTCCACCGGCTGGGCGTAGGTGTAGCGCTGCACCCGCCAGCCGATAAAATCATCGTCGGTAATCTCCGGATTGATGCGCCGGATGACGGCCCTGGTCTTGTCGAAGAAGGAGGCGTCGGTTTCGTTCAGGTGCTCATGGCCCATGGGCAGATAGTACGGCGCGAACAGGATATGCGGCTTCAGCGGGTTGAGATTGGTATATTCCACCAGACCGGGAAGATCGACATCCGGATCGCTGATATTGAGCCAGAAATATTCGCTCACCGCCCGGCGCAGTTTCATCACCACGCAGGCGACGGAAAGGTTCTCCAATCCGCGGTATTTTTCGAGAATGTCCTCCGGCAGGTCCGGCATCATCTCGGGGATGAAAGGCAGCGGCACGGTGGACACCACCGCGTCAAAGCGTTCCACCCCGTCGGCGGTTTCAATGGCGGCCACGCGGTTATTCTCAATCGTGACTTTGCGAACCGGCGACGAGAGGCGGATGTCCCCGCCCAGCCGCTCGATCTCCGCCCTGAGCTTTTCCGTCACCGTAAAGCAGCCGCCCTCCACATACCCGAGTTTCTCGCGAAACAGGTTGTAGCGGGAGCGGCCGATGCGGTGGATGCGTGACCAGATCCACGCCGCCGAAAACTTGTCGGCATAACGGCCCAGCTTGAACTCGAACAGTGGCCGCCACAACACCTCCCAGGCTTCCCGGCCGACCCACCGCTTCAGCCACGCCGACGCCTCCAGCTTGTCCAGGGGTCTCCAGTCGTTGCGTTTGGTGTTGATGAAGGCGTGCAGGCCGTAACGGAATTTGGCGACGAGGCTCAAGCCCCTGAACCTCAGCAGCGCGACGGGGTCGCCCCAGGGCTGGAGACGGCCGCCAAACCAGTATCCCATTTTGGTATTGCACCAGATGAACCTCGAGGCGAGGCCGAGTTCCTCCAGCAGGGCGAAAAACGGTTTGTCGTCGACGCAGTGGAAATGGTAGAAACGGTCCAGCGTCAGGCCGTCGAAATCAAAGGACGCGGTCATGCCGCCGACCCGGTCATCGGCTTCGAACAGCACCGGCGTCACCCCGTCGAGCGCCAGCTGATAGGCCGCCGCCATCCCCATGGGCCCCGCGCCGATCACCGCTGCCTTCCGTGCCATCGCTAAAACTCCAGAACCACGTTGGAGTACGTGGGGTCGCAAAAGGTCATGTGCACCGCGTCCTTGAACGGCGTCGGCGTCACGTGGAAAATCCCGGGCCAGTCAATCACCTCGAATTCGTCGCCGGCGGTCAGCGCCGCCAGCTGCTGGGTGGTGAACGGCGGCTTTTTGTCAAACAGCGCCCACAGCCACAACAGAAAATGGAACAGCCCGTAGGGAATTTTGACAATCGGCGCGCGGGCGCCCACCGCGGCTTTGATGGTACGGATGATATCGATATAATCCACCTTTTCCAGGCCGGAAATGTTGTAAATGCCGTCGCGCACCCGGTTTTCGATGCAGCTGACGATAATCGCGCACAAATCCCCCACATAGAGCGGCTGGCGCATGAACCGCCCGTCCCCCGGCACCGGGAACACCGGCGCCTTTTTCATGAAGCGCGACAGCCAGCCGAGATGCTTGCGGTCAAACCAGCCGAACATCAGCGTCGGGCGCAGCACCGGGCACGGGAGGCCGCTCTCCAGCACCAGTTTCTCCTGCGCCTTCTTGGTTCTGGTGTAAAAATCATCGGCCGAGGATTCCACCACCGACGAGCTGACATGCACCAGATAAGGCACGGAATTCGCCTTGATTTCATCGAGAATCAGCCGGGTGGAGTCGATATTGTCCCTGACGAAGGCGCTGTAGTCATTGCTGCCGATGTGCGCCTGCAGCATCACCACCACGGCGGCGCCCTCGAAGTGCCGGGTCCACGCGCCCTTTTCCGCCAAATCGGCGGCCTCCACCGTCACATCCGGATGCAGGCGGTGCAGCACCTCGAGGTTGTGGGCGCGCTTGTCGATGACGACGAGATTGGAATACCCCGCCGCCTTCAAGCGGATGACGAGGTTTTGCCCGACCAGCCCGGCGCCTCCGGGCAGAATGATTTTTTCGCTGTTCATGGTGTCTCCGGCACGCCCGCTCATATGTTCATTTTGTTGAAGATAAAGCGCGGCAAGTGCCGGATAATCAACATGATCAGCGTCCATTTACCCGGCGCGTAGATGGTGGCCCGCCCCTTGGCCGCGCCCTGGACAATGGTTTTCGCTACCGCCGCCGGGTCGGCGAGGCCGCCGCCCTTGCCCGCCGCCTTCAGCTCCGCCGTCATCGGCGTATCCGTCGGGCCCGGCTTGACGAGCGACACCGTGACGCCGGTTTTGGCCAGCCGGTGCTGCAGCCCCTGGGCGTAGCGGGTCACCAGCCCCTTGGCGGCGCCGTAGACATAGTTGGATTTGCGGCCCCGGTCCCCGGCCACCGAGCCGATGAGGATGAGCGAGCCCATATTGCGCCGTTCCATATGCCCGGCGAACGCCTCGGCGAACAGCGCCGGAGAAACGCCGTTGATATCCAGCGCCTCCTTTGCCTTGAGAAGGTCCGCCTGGCACTCCTGCTGGTCGGGCAGCGAGCCGTGGGCGATGAGCACGATATGAACCGGCTTCTGCCCCGAAAGCTCGTCGGCCAGCGCCGCGATTATCGCCGGATCGTGAAAATCCGCCTCGCGCACGCTGATGGTTGACGCCGGGCTGCGGACGGCCAGGTCGTCGGCCACCCGCTGCAGCTTCTCGCGGTTGCGCCCCACGAGGGTGATGTCGACGGGGGCCTCGGCCACCCACAGCCGGGCGCACTCTTCGGCAATCCGCGATGTCGCCCCGATGATGACAATTCTGTTCGTATTCGCCGCCACGGACTGTACTCCTTGTTGAACCCCAAGTAATGAGGGCGGTTTATTCGGAGAGTATCAAATACACTTTTAACGGACAAAATTATACAGCCAACGCCAAATTATACCGAGTGTGATTAAGAGAACGTTGTCTTGCCGCCGCCGGGTTAACGGTTCATGCCGGGACATCCCGTTCCGGCCGGGATATTTTGCCGCACCTGCGGCTCCTCTCCCCCTGTGACCCCCGGCCATTCCGCGGCCCTGCGCAGTCTGTTTCACGTTGTTTTGTCTCACCTCCGCCGTCGCCGCACCGCCACAGTTGCGCCTTGAAGCACTGCGACACTCGATGATTCGTTGCGTTTTACGATTTGTCCCCGCGTTTTCCGGTCACGCTTCAGCGGCCCCCGTCCGCCGGCCGCCGGACCGTTTCTCCCGGTCCGCCGAAAAAAGAGCGGAAAAGCGCGCCGACATTAACATGTTATTTACCATAACCGAAGAAAAAGGGAAAACTAGGGGTTGAGTATGATTCGTCTTCTTGTCCGTATGGACGTTTCTTCAACCGTACGTTGGAACTACGGCCTTCGGGAGGTCATTTATGAGACGCAATTCTGCTTTACCGGTTGAAGATTTCGATCGAGCGCAGACCTACGGCGAGCAAGCCCGGACCGTTAACGCCTATGACCGGCGCGCTCTGCCCCAGCCGCCGATGCCGCAGGCGCGCAAACCCGCGCCCGGATACGACCGCCTGCGCGTCATCGATGAACAGTCCGCCGAAGCTTATGCGCAGAACGCGCCCGCCCCGGCCCGCGACCTTATCGACCGCCTGCGCTCCGAACTCACTCAGGCGCGGATGATCACCCCGCAGCAGGGCCAGGGTCAGCCGATGCCGCCTGCCCAGCCGATGCCGCCCGCCGCCCGCCGCCCGGAACCGCCGATGCCGCAGGCGCGGCCGCAGCAACCGGTGATGATGCCGGAGGCAAGGCCGCAACCCCGCACCGAAGCCGACGCTCTTTCGCTGCGCCAGCGCATGGAGCGGGATATGCGCACCGCGCAGGCTCCCTCCGCTCCTCCGGCGCCGGACCCGCGCATGCCCCCCCGGCCCGTTGCCGAACGCATGGAACCCGCGCCCCGCGCCTACGCCCCTCCCCACCAGGATTACGCCCGTCCGGCTCCCGCCCCTCAGGCTCCCGTTTCCGCCGCCGCTCCCTCCCGCGCCGATAACGAAGCGCACCTGAGAGCGCTCGCCGCCAATCTGCAGAACCTGATGAGTTACCTGGACAACGGCGCGCCCGGTCAGACGCCGGCCGACAGCCAGTCCCCGGCTGTTGCCCAGCAGCTGGAACACCTGAGCCGCCATCTGCGGCAGACCATCGACAAGCAGACCCCCCACCCCGATGAGCGGCAGATGCACCGCGACCCGGCGGACGCCGGCGTTCCCGCCCGTGACGACGCCCAGTATGCCCGGCGCGATACAACGCCGATGATGGGGCAAGTGCCGCCGGCCGCGCCCCGCTATCAGCCGCCGATGTCCGAGGCGGCGCGCGCCTATGCCCACGCTCCCGCGGCCATGCCGCAGCCCGCTCGCGCTCCGGAACCCATGTATCTGCAGCAGCAGCAGCAGCCGCTGCCGCGCCGCCCCGCCCCCGAATACGCCCCGGCGCCGCTCTACAGCACCGCGCCGGAAGAGCGCCTTCCGCAATACCGCGAGATGAAGCGCGCTCCCCTGCCCCAGGCCACGGAACGCCCGCCGCTGAGCGCCGTGCGCGCCGAAGAACGCGTGGCCAACGACATCCGTGACCGCCTCTACGCCGAAGACATGGACCAGCCCCAAGCCGCGCCGCGCTCTTATGTGCGGGATGGCGCGCCGGGCTTGCGCGCCCCCACGCCCGCAGCCAAACCGACGGCCGCGCCCGAGCCCGACGTTTCGGCGTTTCAGGCCAATTTCGGCAACGGCTCCGGCAAAATCATCCTTGCCGCCGTCGGTCTTCTGCTGCTGGTGGCCGTTGTCGCCGGCGCGGTGACCTTCGGCCTCTCCGGCGGACCGCTGGACACGCCGATGACCGCGATATCGGCTCCCGCCGCCGCTCCGGCCCAGCAAACCACCGAAAACAAGGCCGCCGAGAACAAGGACGTGCGGGCGGTTATCGCCGCGCTGCCCGATGACGCCATCGGCAATATGCCGGTCCCGGGGGAAACCTCGGAGGCGGACGCCGGCGATGAACCGGAAGAGACCGCATCGCTGGCCCCCGCCCACGCCCCCGCGCCGATGAAAAGCTCCATCCGCATCGCCGAAATCGCCAGCCTCGGCGAACTGCCGACGGTGGGCAGCCGCCCGCATCTGCGGGACGCCGCCCTGGACGGCGACGCCTTTGCCGTCTATGAGCTGGCTCATCGCCTCGAACAGGGTCAGGGCGTCGTCCGCGACGTCCACCTGTCGTCCCGTCTGTTCGAGCGCGCCGCCGAACAGGGCTTTGTTCCCGCCCAGGTGCGCATCGCCTACCAGTACGAAAAAGGCATCGGCGTCGACCGTGACCCGACGATGTCCCGCGAATACTACCGCAAGGCGGCGGAAGCCGGCAATGTCAAGGCCATGCACCAGCTGGCCATGCAGTTTGCCCAGGGCGTCGGCGGCCCGTCGGATTACGCCTCGGCCATCCTGTGGTTCAAGCGCGCCGCCAAGCTCGGCTACAAGGACAGCCAGTACAACTTCGCCATCCTCGCCGCCAAGGGCCTCGGCATGAAGGCCAGCCCGGTGCAGGCCTATATCCACTTCGCCGCCGCCGCCAAACAGGGCGACAAGGACGCCGCCGCCAAACGCGACGAAATCGGTTCCCATCTCAAGGCCGACGACCTCACCTTCGCCCGCAAGTCCGCCGAACAGTGGAAGAGCGACAGGCCCGATCCGAAGGTCAACGCCATTCCCGACATTTCATAACGACGACTCTCCTTCCGATGAAACTCTGCAAGGCCGCCCCCTCCGGGCGGCTTTTTTTTGCGCGCCGCTCACAGCGTCCACACCGGGACGAGCAGCGTCTCCCGGTCGATGGCCGAAACCTCCGCCCTGGTGCAGACCACCGCCCCGGTCCCGCGCGGCAGGCGGGCGTTGTCGAGAACTTTGAACGTCCGGGCAATTCCGGCGGACGGCGAGGCCGCCTTTTTGATCTCGATGGGGTGCAACACGCCGTCATGTTCCAGTATGAGGTCGATCTCTTTGCCGTCCTTGTCGCGCCAATAGTGGACTCCGGCGTTCAGGCCGTTGTTGGCATAGCTCTTGATAATCTCCGCCACAACATAGTTTTCCAGGATCGCGCCGTTGATGGCGCCGTTCATCAGGATGTCGGGCGTCGAGTATTTCGTCAGCCAGGCGACCAGCCCGGTGTCGAAGAAATACATTTTCGGGGCTTTGATGGTGCGTTTCAGCAGATTGTTGGAATAGGGGCGCAAATAGAAGATGACACTCGATTTTTCGAGAATCGCCAGCCAGCGTTTCGCGGTGTTGTCGGTGACGCCGACGTCCGCGGCAATCTCATGCGTGTTCAGCAACTGTCCGGCACGGCAGGCGGCGGCGCGGATGAAATCCTCGAACTGCAACGCATCCACCCGCGTGAGCATATCGCCGATATCCCGCTGGATGTAGGTCTGGACATAGCTGGAATAAAAGCGCTCGCGATGGGCGAATTTGCCGCTGACATGGCCGGGCATCGACCCGCGCCATATGCGTTCAAACTGCCCTTTCGCGTCGGTCCGGCTTCCCGACTCCGTCCGCTCCCCGAGCGCGGCAAGGGAAACCGTGAACGGCGGGCACCCGCCCCTTCCATAGATCTCGTGCTGTGACAGCGACGACATGCTGAGCACCGCCACCCGCCCGGCGAGAGATTCCCGCGCCAGTTCCATGAGGTGGAAGCTCTGTGAGCCGGTCATCCAATAGCTGCCCGCCGCTGCGCCTTTATCGATCTCGATTTTGATCCGCGGGAACAGTTCCGGCGCATACTGGACCTCGTCGATCAGAACCGGTGCGGGATTGAGCGAGAGAAACAGTTCCGGGTCATTCCGCGCCAGACGGCGCGCCTCGATGTCATCCAGCGTGACATAAGCGCGCCCGCCGTCCGCCAACCGGCGCAAGGTCGTCGTTTTGCCGGTCTGTCGCGGGCCGGTGACGATGAGCGCCGCGTACTCCCCGGCCGCGTCAAGAATGGTGGGCTCGATATCGCGTGAAATATACTCCATTGAGCTTTCGCTTCGGCTAAAATGAGATCAAATTGCATTTTAGCCGAAAATCGAACGCTGTCAAGCGGCCGGGGTGCTCCGCACATTGGAAATGGCGGACACTGTGGACACGGTGGACACGGTGGACGCTACAGCCTGGACACACGCGAGAGAAACCGCCGGCTCTACCGGTTGTGCGTCATGTCGACCGGTGGGCGGGTTCGTCCACTTTGTCCACCCGGTCCACCAACACCCCTCAACCGCCTCAAATCCACGGCGCGGTTTCGGCGTCCTGCTTCTCGAAGGCGTTGATTTTGTCTTCCTTTTCCATCGTCAGGCCGATGTCGTCGAGGCCGTTGAGCAGGCAGTATTTGCGGAACGGGTCAATCTCGAAGGACACCTCGCCGCCGTCGGGGCCGCGGATGACCTGGTTTTCGAGGTCTATGGTCAGCGTGGCGTTGGAGCCGCGGTCGGCATCGTCAAACAGCTGTTCCAGCACCTCGGGGCTCACCGTCACCGGCAGCACGCCGTTCTTGAAGCAGTTGTTGTAAAAGATGTCGGCGAAGCTGGTGGAGATGATGCAGCGGATGCCGAAATCCAAAAGCGCCCACGGCGCGTGCTCGCGGGAGGAGCCGCAGCCGAAATTGTCGCCCGCCACAAGGATTTTGGCCTGGCGGTAGGCGTCTTTGTTGAGCACGAAATCGGGGTTTTCCGAGCCGTCGTCCCGGAACCTGAGCTCGGCGAACAGCCCCTTCGACAAGCCGGTGCGCTTGATGGTTTTCAGGAACTGCTTGGGAATGATTTTGTCGGTGTCGATATTGACGGTGCGCAGCGGCGCGGCGACTCCGGTGAGTACGGTGAACTTTTCCATGGCAATCTTCCTGTTTTCCTTATCCCGACGCGTTTTTGTTCAATGAATGATTTCCGTCTGGCAGCCCCCGGCGTTGACCTCGATGGTCGCCAGCTCGTGGTCCGACAAACCGTAATAATGCCCCACTTCCGAAACCAGAACATGGGTGATGACTTCCCACAGCGTGCGCTCCGTTTCCGCCCAGTAATCCAGCACCGGCCGCCGGAACAGCCGGAACGTGTTGGCGGCGACCGGCGAATCCAGCACCATCGGCGAGCGGCGGAAATCGTCGCCGAAAAAGAACCCCAGCAACTCGAAGGCGCTCTCGTATTCCAGCGCCTCCACCAGCTCGTCGTCGGGGAACTCGTCGATATCGAGCGTCACGTCCGGACACAGCGCCCGGAACTCGTCGGGCAGGGTCTCCCACGCCAGTTGCATGACCTGCAGGATGTCCTCCGCCGAGGGGGCCTGGGCCAGGTTCCAGTTTGTGTTGTCCGGTGCCGTCACCGCCTCGTCCTCCGGTGCGCCCGTCACAGATAATCCCACGTGCGGATGTCGACGAAATGCCCGGCGACCGCCGCCGCCGCCGCCATGGCCGGCGACACCAGGTGCGTGCGCGCCTTGTGGCCCTGCCGTCCTTCAAAATTGCGGTTGGACGTGGAGGCGCAGCGCTCGTAGGGCCCGGCGCGGTCGGCGTTCATGCCGAGGCACATGGAGCAGCCCGCTTCCCGCCATTCAAAACCGGCATCCAGAAACACCTTGTCCAGCCCCTCGCGCTCCGCCAGCTCCTTGATCAGGCCCGAGCCCGGCACAACGATGGCCAGCACCCGGTCGGACGCCTTCCGCCCCTTGACCACCCGCGCCGCCGCCCGGATATCCTCGATGCGGCCGTTGGTGCACGAGCCGATGAACACCCGGTCCACCGCGATGTCCTCAATCTTCTGCCCGGGCTCCAGCCCCATGTATTCCAGGGCGCGCAGCTTGGAATTGCGGATGATTTCGTCTTCGATGGCGGCCGGGTCGGGCACGCGTCCCGTCACCGCCACCACGTCCTCGGGGCTGGTGCCCCAGGTCACCACCGGCGCCAGTTCGGCGGCGTCGAGGCGGATTTCGATGTCGAAGGCCGCGTCGTCGTCGGATTTGAGTTCGCGCCACGCCGCCACCGCCTGCTCCCACTCCGCGCCCGACGGCGCCTTGGGGCGCCCTTTGAGATAGGCGAAGGTGGTGTCGTCCGGGGCCACCAGCCCGGCCCGGGCGCCGCCCTCGATGGTGAGATTGCACAGCGTCATGCGCCCTTCCATGGAGAGCGCCCGCACCGCCTCACCGGCATATTCCACCACATGACCGGTACCGCCGCCGGTGCCGATGCGCCCGATGATCGACAGCGCCAAATCCTTGGCCGTCACGCCTTCCGGCAGCCTGCCGTCGACAATGATGCGCATGTTCTTCATTTTGCGCTGGATCAGGGTCTGGGTGGCGAGCACGTGCTCCACCTCCGAGGTGCCGATGCCGAACGCCAGAGCGCCGAACGCCCCGTGAGTCGACGTGTGGCTGTCGCCGCACACAATGGTGGTTCCCGGCAGCGTGAACCCCTGCTCCGGGCCGATGACGTGGACGATGCCCTGGCGTTTGTCCAGCGCGTTGAAATACTCCAGGCCGAAGGCAACGACGTTTTCCTCCAGCGTCGCCACCTGCAGCGCCGATTCGGGGTCATCGATGCCGTGGCTGCGGTCGGTGGTCGGCACATTGTGGTCCACCACCGCCAGAGTCCGCTTCGGCTGCCGCACGCACCGCCCTGCCGCCTTCAACCCCTCGAACGCCTGCGGGCTGGTGACCTCGTGCACGAGATGGCGGTCAATATAGATGAGCGCCGTCCCGTCGGGCTGACTCTCGATCACATGGGCATCCCAGATTTTATCATAAAGCGTGCGTGAACTGGACATTTCGATTCCGTTTATTTCTTGTTGAACAGGCCGCCGCGACAGGCCGCGGGGCTTCCGGTTTTCCCGCTGATATACCAAACCCGCGGAAAATGGAAGAGTCATCGCGGTCGCCCGGCGGATACCGCTGATTTCGACAGCGACGGCAGAAGAAAAGCGGACTTTAGGATTTTGGATTTTAGTTCGGTGCGCGACAACGCCCATTCCCCGTCGCCGCCGACACGTACCCCGCCATGGAGATACGGATGTCCGGGCCACACCAATCCAAAATTCCCCTTCACACGATATGAATATAAACCCTACCTGTCATATTGCGAATCATGTCTTTGGTGCCGCCGCTTTTGCCGTCCCACACCGCGATCCCGTAATCCGCGTAATCG
>JAISTL010000158.1 GCA_031272615.1 Methylobacteriaceae bacterium
ATTGATGATGGTATTTTCTGTCCGCTTCCCTTATAATAGCCGCGGAACCGGCGTAACACACCGCCGCGGCGGGGTACGACGCGCGCTTGGCGACAAATAGACAAAGCCGGTCCGGGGAAATACTCGCTCGGTGGTTCGAATCGTCAGGATTCGAACAAATTGGGAGGCGCTATGAATATCCAAGACGATACAACGTCCCGCGCCTTGGCGGTGGAATCCGTCATGGGCCCGCCGGGACAGGAAAAGCTGAAGGAAGCGCGCGTGCTGGTTGTCGGCGCCGGGGGGCTGGGGTCGCCGTTGGCCCAGTATCTCGCCGCCGCCGGTGTCGGAACCATCGGCATTGTCGATGACGACACCGTCTCCATTTCCAACCTCCAACGACAGGTCGCCCATTTTCTCGAGGATGTGGGGCGCAAAAAGGTGGCCAGCACCGCCGAGAAGGTGCTGGCGATGAACCCGCGGGTTTCGGTTGAGCCGCACCCGTTCCGCTTGTCATCGCAAAACGTGTTTCCGCTGGTGCGCGAATATGACGTCATTGCCGACGCGTCGGACAACTTCAACACCCGCTACAACATTTCCGACGCCTGCTTCTACGAGAAAAAGCCCCTGATCACCGCGATGCTCGGGATGCTCGAGGGGCGTCTCACCACCATCCGCGCCCATGAAACCGCCGCCGACGGCTCTCCCAACCCCACCTACCGCTGCCTGTTTCCGCAGCCGATGACGGCGGCCGCCATGACGGCCGGCAACGGCCGGCAGCTGGGAGCTCTGGCCGGGAGCCTCGGCTGCCTGGCGGCGTTGGAAGTCATCCGGGCGATTGTCGGTTTCGGGCAGGACCTGGTTGGCCGGATGCTGGTTGTCGACGCCCTGACCATGACCATGAGCACCCGCGCTTACGCGTGGAGCCCCGATAACCCGTTGAACGGCGTCAATACCCGCTCCGCGGAGTGAAGGGCGTTCGGGTGGACGATGGTGGGCCAGGGTGGACGAGGTGGACGAGTTTCCGCGTTGAATCACTGATTTCAACCGAAATTGTAAGCTCGTCGTCCACGCTTGTCCACCAAGTCCACGATGTCCATCCTTGTCCATTAAAATGTCGCCGCCGCTCAACCGGTTGAAATGTCCGCTGCCGGCGCCGCGCGGCTGGGATGGCGGACGCCCTCGTCCGCCGCGCGCTGCAGGCGCGGTTGACTTGTCGCCGGGCTCCCGCCCGGCGACCGGCGGACGAGGGCGTCCGCCATCCCAGCCCCGCTAGGGGCGGCATCCACCACGGCACCCATCCCCGTCCACCGGTTTTACTGATTGTACACCATGAAAACAAACTCCTTCGCTCCCGGGGGCCGTGTTAAGTCATCCTTATGGCGGCGGTTCTAAGGTAACTCCCGGGCTGACGCGCCCGCAAAGGTGTCTGTGTTGCGTTTGTAAAGTGTATCAGGAGTACTCCATGAGTCCGCGTTTATCTCCTTCCTTTGTTCTGTCAGCGGTTGCCGCCGCTTTTCTTTTGGCTGAGGCGACGGTGCCCGTCGCCGCCAAGGACAGAACCGTCCGGTACGTCGGGCAGTTGGCGGAGCCGTATAACGGCGCCATCGACTCGCGATATCCGAGGGATCGCCGGACCCGTCTCGATTATTGGTATCCGCACTGGCGAACCCACGTCACTCCGGAATACTGGGATGAGAACACGGGCCACGTGGTCGTTTATCCGCAAAAACGGGTCGGCAACCTCGATCCCCCGATCGCCCGCTATCTCGCCGTGCCGGCATCGGGCAAAGCCCGGGTGAAGAAAAAGAAAAAGGTCAGATGGTGCCGTTGCCGCTGACCTTCCGCAACGGCCGGAGAATTCGCTGTTCATGAACATCAGGAAACCGGGCGCGGCCTTGTCGCGCCCGCACTGCATCAGTTTCTGTCGCCGGGAAAGAACGGCAGGGGCGTGATGTCGATGCCTTCCTCCAGCAGACTCCGGGTGTCCTCCCGGCTGGCCTCGCCGTAAATCGACCGCTTTTCGGCTTCGCCGTAATGGATTTTGCGCGCTTCGTCGGGGAACCGACGCCCGACATGCTCCGCATTCTGTTCCACATATTCCCGCAATTCCGCCAGCAGCGCGCGCATCCTCTGTTGGTTTCCGCTCACGAGATTGACCGGCCCGGTCTCTTCGTCGCCCGCCCCCGGGGTTTCCCGGGGCCCGGCACTTTCAACGACGGAAGGCGCCATCATCTGTTTGCTCACCCGAGTTGAACCGCAGATCGGACATGTGACCAAGCCGCGCACCGTCTGCTCTTCAAACGCGTCGCTTGAAGGAAACCAGCTTTCAAAATCATGGGTCCGGTCACAGACCAGCGCGTAACGAATCATTGCGGCACAGTTTCAAACACACAGTGTGTCCTGATATTATACCAGAAAAGAACAACGGCGAACAGCCCCCCGGGGGGTGTACGAAGCGGGCGGACTCAGAACGGGTCCCTCGAGCCACCGGATGGAATACGCACGGAGAATGGCAGACCCGGGCCGGCGCAACGCTCGGGAAACAGCGAAAAATATCCCTTGTCAATCAATATGGTGAGAACCAACTGGCGGTCCCAGGAGGACTCGAACCTCCGACCTTCGGTTTAGGAAACCGCTGCTCTGTCCTGCTGAGCTATGAGACCGAAGCGAACTGTTGCGCCGCCCTTTTGATTTAACGTTCCTTATCTCCCAATACAAGCAAAAAGCTGCTAAATTCCTGCAGGCGGGGGAAAAACGACTCCGTTCCCCGTTTCATTCAAGAGTTGACCGAAGGGTTGAAGTACGGTGTTGAGAGCGGGCATTCTCCTGCGGGCGGCGGTTTTG
Organism: Methylobacteriaceae bacterium; assembly: GCA_031272615.1. Classification (GTDB taxonomy): domain Bacteria; phylum Pseudomonadota; class Alphaproteobacteria; order Rhizobiales; family Beijerinckiaceae; genus Hohaiivirga. The sequence goes on from JAISTL010000158.1 coordinate 2,827, forward strand.
GCATGCACCGCTTCACTTGTTGCGGCGGACGGCGCCGCCGCGCCGCCCGGATGCGCCGGCGCCCGGCAGCAGGCGGTTCTCGCCGATGTCCACGATGACGGCGTATTGATCCTGGAAGACGGGTCCATGACCAATCTCCGGGACATCCGCCTGCCCGACGGGGACATGGGCGGCAACGCCGTGGACCTGTTGCGGCAGTTCGAGGGTAAACCGCTTCTCATTGCGTCGAAAACTCAAGAGAATCGCTGGGAAACGTCCGCCGTCGAAGCGGCGCCCGCCGAAGCGCCGGATGGGGAAAGCCTGGCGGCGCGGCTGGTGGACCGGGGGCTTGCCGTAGTCGACAGCCGCGAACATGCGGCGCTGTGCGACCTCTCGCTCCTGCAGCGGGAAGCGCGCGCCCGCGCCCGCAAGCTCGGCCTGTGGAGCAACCCGGCCAACCAGCCGCTATGGTCCGGGAGGCCCGCGGAAATCCTCAAGCGCAAGGGTTCGTTCACTTTGGTTCAGGGGCAGGTCATCAGCGTCGGCGGCGGACGCGAGTGGGTGTTCCTGAATTTCGGCTGGAAGTGGAACGAGGATTTCACCGTACGCATTTCCAAAAACCAAAACCACCGCGTCCGTCCGCTGCCGCCGGAGGAGACTCTCGACTACCTCAAGGGCAAGCGGGTGCGGGTGCGCGGCGTCATCGACGAATGGGGCGGCCCGCTGATGACGCTGTATTCGTTGGATATGCTGGAAATCTGGGGTGACTGACGTCGTGCCGGTCAAGCGCGGATGCCGCCGAGGCGGCAAACGACACGCCATTCGGCTTCGCTCACCGGTTGCACGGACAGGCGGGACTGGCGGACAAGCGTCATGCCGGAGAGCTCCGGCGTGGCCTTGATGTCGGCAAGGGTCACCGGGCGGGCCAACGGCTCGACCGCTTTCAACACCACCAGCCCGAAGGTTCCGGTGTCATCGGTCGGGTCCGGCTGGAATTCTTCCACAACTTCGACAATACCGACAATCTCCCTGCCGGTGTTGGAGTGATAGAAAAAGCCCCGGTCTCCCCGCTTCATGGCCTGCATGTTGCGTTGGGCCTGACGGTTGCGCACGCCGGTCCACGGTTCGCCGGCATCACCCGCGGCAACCTGTTGAGACCACGACCACACCCCGGGTTCGGATTTATAGAGCCAATACGCCATGAAACGACGCTCCGGAAAAAGAAAGCGGGAAGCCGTGAGCTTCCCGCCGGAAATCATGTGAGCCGCACCTCAGAAAATGCCGAAACGCTTTTTCTTTTCGTCCTTGGCGGGACGGGTGACGGTGACGGGGCCGGAGTCGGTTTCGGGTTCCGGGCCGGGGTCATCCGGCGGCCGGTCGAAGAACGGCTGGGGAGTCTCGGCGGGTTTCGCCGTTTCTTCCACCGCCGGTTCGGCCGTTTCTTCCACCGCCGGCTCAGCCGTTTGTTCCACCACCGGTTCGGGCGCCGCCGCGACGACAGGCACAGGGTCCGGTTCAGGGGCCAGCTCCGGTTCAGGCGCGGGGGCAGGCGCGGGTGCAGGGTCCGGAGCTTTCGCCACCGGCGCGGGCGCCGGGGCAGGGTCCGCGACAACAACCGGGGCGGGCGTCGCCACAACCGCCGGGACCGGCGCAGCCGCTTCGGCCGCAGTGACCGGAAGCGCGCCGTGGGCATCGTCCGCGGCCACCGGTTCATCCAGTGTCAGCAGCGGAGTCTGCACCGTATCGGGGGGCGCTTTCCACACGAAGGCGTCGATGCGCCCGGTCACCGGTGAAATGGGCTCCCAGGTGTCGGAAATGACGCCGTCGGCAATCCACACCGGATCCCGCGGAGCGTGGGCCGCACGGGCAATCCAGGCCCGGGCCGCGCCCTCGGCGCCGAGTTCCGCATACTCGATGGAGGCCATCAGCAGGCAGGTGTTGACCGTGGGGGAATCGCCCAGCAGCGGCTCCAGCGCCTTGCGCGCTTCGGTGAATTCCCGGGCGTCCAGCGCCGCCTTGGCCAGCGCGTGGCGCCCTTCCACCGGATGGTTGCCCTTCTCCGCCAGTGTCCGCGCCCGCGACAGCCGGTCCAGCGCGGAATCGCTCGGCCGCATGTTGATGTAAATGCGCGCCAGTTCGGGGTGCGGATGCAACACCCATGTCGCCTCGATGAGGTTGGCGGCTTTTTTGAACCGGCCGTCCCGCGCCAGCAGAGTGGCGGCAAGAATGGCCGCCGGCGCCAGATTCGGCGCCAGCTTCAACGCTTTCTGCGCCATCTGGACGGCGGTTTCCGGATCGGACTCCTGTTTTTCCCGGGCTTCGGCCGTCATCAACACCGCTTTCTGACGGTCACTGGTGGCCCGGTCGATCACCCGCAGGGTCTTCAAGCGGTCGATGGTTTCCTGGGCGTTTTTCCAGTTGTGCTCGCGGCAATAGGCCTCGAGGACCGCCTGGTGCGCCCAGGCGGCATTGGGATAGGCCGCAACCGCCTGCCGGGCATAACCCATGGCGTCTCCGGTCTTGCCCTCGCGCCGCGCCTCCCGGTAAAGCCCGTGCAGGCCCGAGAGCCGCGTTTCCTGATAGCCGAGCAGTGCGTGGTAGTTCTTTTCAACGCTGATCTTGCGGTTGCCGATCTCCGCGGCCTGGGCCGAGAGCAGCAGCGGCAGAGGATCATGGCGCAACAACCGCTGGGCGCTGTCGGCGTAAAGGTTGGCCGTTTCCCGGTCACCGGCGCTGATGGCCAGCAGGCTCTTTTTCACGGCGTCAAACGCCCGTTCCTGCCGCCGGCGCAAAGATGTCCGTTTCACCCATCCCGGAATGGCGAAGACTTTCAGGAAGATGTAAATCAAAAGAACCAGCAGCACCAACGCGGCGGCAACGGCCAACACCGCGAATTTCAGCGGAATCTCCTTGTTCGACGCCAGATAGGCGACGTCTTCGATTTTGATGACCCCCTCCAGATCCAGAATGTGGGTTGTCCCGAAGGCCAATGCCGCCAGAATGAGTACCAAGAAAAGCATGCGAACCATGGCTGACCCTCATGAGTTATTTTGACTGGGAAAACAGAACGGCTTGCGCGGTATCCTGCGCGAGTCGCCGGGACGTTGAGCGGGCCAGTTGAACCTGCTCGACACGCTTTTGCCAGTCGCCGCCTACCGCTTGATAGTCAGACGGTACGCTCTGCCACAGCTTCAGCGCTTCCGGAAGATTTCCCGCAGTGAGCGCCTGTTGAACGGCACTGACCTGGGCGGAACTGCCGGCGCCCGACGTGTTCTTCGGATAGGATTGAACGACGGCGTCGCTCAGACTGAACAACTTGGCCGTCCAGTCATCGGACTTGGGTTCTTCAGGTTTGGCGACCTTCTGGAGAAGTTCCGCCAGCTCACCGCTGAGCTGCTTGTCGGACGGCACACCGCTTTCGGCAAACGGCTCCAGAGCCGCCCTGTCGGCATCGGCGAGGCCGGCTGCAGCCAGCTGCCCGACGATGTCGGCGTAGGGCTGCCCCTGGGCGACCCGCTGGTCCAGCCGATCCGCCAGCAACAGCAGCGTCACGTTGCGGGCGCCTTCAGCCTGTGCCAGGCTCGCCACCGTGGCGGCTTCCTGGGCCTGAACGGCAGCGGATTGCGCCGCGGCGGCGTTCTGTGCCAGTTCTTCCGTTTGTTTGGCCAGTTCCCTGGTCTGAATCGCCTGCTGCTCGGCCAAAGCGAGAATGATGCCGCCGGGAGACCCCTGGCCCTCCGCCTGCGGAGCGCCGCCGGAGATAATCCCGAGGGCGTTTTCGATATCGCCGACCCGTTTGCCCAGTTCCTCGACATTTTTGTCAGTCTGGAGGAAATGGGCGGCAAACTCGTTCACGTAATAGCCGTGGTCGCCGTTGAGGGCGTCGTAACTGGCGTTGAGATTGTTGAAATTGGTTTCAAGGGCGATGAACCGGTTGGGAAGATCCCCCGCCGGGTGCACGATGCCTTCCAGGTTCTGTACCCTGTCCTGCAACTGGGACACGAGACCGTTGATATGCTGCTGCTCGACGGAGGGCACCTGGGCCGCCTCGATTCGCGGCGCCGCCGGAGTCAGGAAAAATACCGTGAGCACACCGCCGACGACGCCGGCGACAACGCTGAGCAACAACGTGCCGACACGCCCGGAACCCGCCGGTGGCGGCGGCGCGCCGAAGTTCGTTCCGGCCTGGGGAATCTCCTCACTGGACAGCGCGGCAACGTCGGCCTGTTCACCGGCCGCGGCATCGGCCTCATCCCACACGGTTTCCGCAGGCGCTTCATCCGATTTTGCCGCTTCGGCGAGGGCATCGCCTTCCTCAGACTCCGCGGCCTGTTCCAGAACGTCGGTGTTTTCCGCGGCGATCGCCTCGTTGACGTCGGAGTCCGCCAGCAGTTCCTCCCCTGCGGATTCGGGCTGCACCTCAGGTTGAGAAGCGTCGGCGACGGACTCTCCGGTTTCCCCGGGCGGCGGCCCTTCGACGGGGGCATCTGCGGTATCGGTGTGTGGTTCTAAATCAGATGGTCTTTGTTCCATTTCGTCACCTGTTTCCTGTGAGACAGTTCCCGTTGCGGAGAATCACCATAGCTGTGGAAACGACCTTTGTAAAACGGTTAAGATGAAGCACCGTAACCGGCGAAGGCGGGGGAGCTTTCAACACGGCACTCCGCCCGGAGTCCGCCTTCAAACCTCCGGCGCCGTCGTTCACAGTCATAACAAGGAGTTTCAAAAAAGAACACCAAAAAATGCTATCCGCCGCCGATGTGGAACAAAATCTCGCACCGGAGTGTTCATACTTGTTTTTGCCGCATAAAGAAAGACCGGCCCAACGGGAATTATGCCTGTTTCCTCAAGCGATTGAGCGCGGCTTGCAGAAGGTGCGACTCCGTCGGTTGCGCGGCGATATGAAGCCTTTCCGGCGGCAGCGGACCGGCGGCCGACGCGGCATTGGCCGAAATGAACACATGGTCGGCGGCGGCGAGGTGCGGCATCAGGTGTTCCCGTGCGGCGCCGTTGATGAGCAGTGCGGCGGACCGGCGCGAATAGTGCAGAACGACGGCGATCTCCCCGGCGGAGAGGGCGGTTTTGATGTCTTCGGGGAACGGCGTGATTGCGGCGGCGCGGTAGGCCGGCCACACGGGAACGTCATAGCCGTTTTGGCCGAGCGCCGCCGAAAACGCATCCTGATGATCGGTCCCTGTAATCCACAGCAGGCGGCTGCCGGGCGGAAGGTCGCGGCAAATCAAGTCCGTGAGCTGCGTTGTCGAACCGCCGCCGGTGAACACCGCGGCGGCTCCGGCGCGGCGAACCGCCTCCGCGGTGGCGTCGCCGACGGCATACACCGGTTTTGCAAGCAAACCCGGTGTTTCAGAGAGGAACGGCGCGCCGTGGCGGCTGGTGACAACCACCGCGTCGAAGGGTAACGCCGGAGCGGGCAGGCCGGTCGGCTCCACCCGCACCAGCGGCACATGCCGCAGCGCGACTCCGTGGGCGGCAAAAAACCGCTTTGCGGTGTCGCCGTCCTGACGGGCGCGGGTGATGAGAACCCCGGGCATGGCCGCTAGTCCAGAAAACCGGCGGGGAGCTCAGCCCTGAGCGCTTCTCCGGCCGCCCGTCCGCACGCGGTGGCCTCCGCCGGCCCGCAGGCCCGCTCCACGCTCAAGCTGTCGGAGCCGTCGGGCCGCAGCACCATGCCGGAAAAGCGGAACCCCGTTTCCGTCGGCCGGGCGTAGCCGGCGATGGGCATCCGGCAGGAGCCGTCCAGGGCGTCGAGAAAGGCGCGCTCCATGGCGACGGCTTGCGAAGTGACCGGGTCGACGATGTGCGCCAGCGCCGCCCATACCGTGTCATCGCCGCGGCGCGCGCACACGGCGATGGCGCCCTGGCCGACGGCGGGCAGAAACACCTCCGGCTCCAGGCGCCGGGTGACGTGCCGCTGATAGCCCATGCGGTTGAGCCCGGCCATCGCCAGCAGCGTGGCGTCCACCACGCCGTCGGTCAGGCGTTTCAGGCGGGTTTCGATATTGCCGCGGAGCAGCACCACCCGGATATCCGGGCGCACCGCCCGCACCAGGGCGCTCCGGCGCAGTGACGCGGTGCCGACGCTCGCCCCCGCCGGAAGCTGCTGCAGCGAGGGGGAACGCAGGCTGATGAAGGCGTCCCGCGGGTCTTCCCGTGTCAGGCACCCGGCGAGCACCAGCCCGTCGGCGAGCCGGGTCGGCACGTCCTTGGCCGAATGAACCGCGATGTCGATATGTCCGGCCAGGAGCGCCTCGTCCAGCTCCCGGGTGAACAGGCCCTTGCCCCCGGCCTCCGCCAGCGGCCGATCCTGGATGATATCGCCGCCGGTGCGGACAACCGTGAGCGGCAGGTGTTCCACGGCGCAGTCGAGCGCCGCGGCCAGCGCCTCCTGCACTTCCCGGGCCTGGGCCAGGGCCAGCGGGCTGCCGCGGGTTCCGATGCTGAGGGTGCGGTGCAAAATCATGGGGCTGTTCCTCCCGCGCACGGCCGTTGCCGGCCGTTTCACACCGCCCATATAGCCAAATCCGGGGCGCATTTCGAGCGGTATTATCCTCCGCTCCCTTGAAAATCCGTGACAAGCCGGTTGCAACCGCGGGCGGGATTGCCTAAATTGCGGAAAAACCGGCGTACGCCGCTATATATGAGTCCCATAGGAGTGAAGACGAAGCGTCGACATGAAAGTGCTTGGCATCGAGACAACCTGTGACGAAACGGCTGCGGCTGTGGTGACCGTCGATTATGACGGCCGCGCCGGGATTCTGTCCAATGAAGTGTTCAGCCAGATTGCCGACCACGCCGCCTATGGCGGAGTCGTGCCGGAAATCGCCGCCCGCGCCCATGTGGAGGTGCTGGACCGCATCATCACCCGGGCTCTGGCCAAAGCCGGGGTATCGCTGGAGGCCATCGACGCCGTGGCGGCGGCGGCGGGGCCGGGGCTCATCGGCGGCGTGCTGGTGGGGCTGACGACGGCCAAGGCCATCGCGCTGGTGACGGGCAAACCGCTCATCGCCGTCAACCACCTGGAGGGCCATGCCCTGACGGCGCGTATGACGAATCACGTCCAGTTCCCCTATCTGCTGCTGCTGGTCTCCGGCGGCCACACCCAACTGCTGGCGGTGAAGGGGGTGGGGGATTATCTGCGCCTCGGCACAACCCTCGATGACGCTGTCGGCGAGGCCTTTGACAAAACCGCCAAACTGCTCGGCCTCGGCTATCCCGGCGGCCCGGCGGTGGAACACGAGGCCGAAAGCGGTGACCCGCAGCGCTTCCGTCTGCCGCGCCCCATGGTCGGGCGTCCCGATTCCAATTTCTCCCTCTCCGGGCTCAAAACCGCGGTGCGGCTGGAGGCGCAGAAAATCGCCCCGCTCTCCAACCGTGATGTCGCCGATTTGTGCGCCGGTTTCCAGGCGGCGATTGTCGACATCGTCGCCGACCGTACCCGCTCGGCGCTCTGGGCGTTCCAGGGCTTTGTCGGCCGCCCGTCGGCGGTTGTCGTGGCGGGGGGCGTCGCCGCCAACCAGGCGCTGCGCGACGCGTTGGAGCGGGTCGCCCGGGAGGCGGGCCTGCCGCTGGTGGCGCCGCCCGTCGCCTATTGCGGAGACAACGCCGCGATGATTGCCTGGGCCGGTCTCGAGCGCTTCCGCCTGGGGATGACCGATGACCTCGGCTTTGTCGCCCGCCCGCGCTGGCCGCTGGACGAACGCCAGGCGAAAAAAGCCGAAAACGGCCAGTCAGGCGGGAAATAACCGCCGATGGACTGGGTGGACTGGGTGGACACGGTGGACCAGGTGGACGGCTTTTCCGCCGGGTTGCGAATCAGCTTATCAGTTTCTTTGTCCACCCCGTCACCCCGTCCGCCATCCCCCTAAT
>JAISTL010000162.1 GCA_031272615.1 Methylobacteriaceae bacterium
TGATGCGCGACGGCAAGTGGATCGGCACAGAACCCGCGGCGACGCTCACCACCGAGAAAATCATCAACATGATGGTCGGGCGCGAGCTCACCCAGCGCTTCCCGCCGAAAACCAACAAACCCGGCGATGTGCTGATGGAAGTCAACGGCCTGAGCGGCCTCTACGCCCCGACGTGCATCGATGTCAGCTTCACCCTGCGCAAGGGTGAGATTCTCGGCGTTGCCGGGCTGGTCGGAAGCCGGCGCACCGAGCTGCTGGAAACGATTTTCGGCATCGCCCACCGTTCCGCCGGAACCATCACCAAGGGCGGGCGCAAAATCGTCAACCACAATTCGGCTGACGCCATCAAGAACGGTTTCGCCATGCTGACGGAAGAGCGGCGCGCCACCGGCATTTTCGGCGGCCTCGACATCACGTTCAACACCGTCATTGCCAACATCCACAGCTACAAGAAACGCTGGCTGCTCTCCAGCAAGCGGATGCATGGCGACACCCAGAAGGTCATCGACAGTCTGCGGGTGAAAACACCGTCACAGAAAACCTACATCCGCAACCTCTCGGGCGGCAACCAGCAGAAAGTGATTTTCGGCCGATGGCTGCTGACCAGCCCCGATGTGCTGCTGCTCGACGAACCGACCCGCGGCATCGATGTCGGCGCCAAGGCGGAAATCTATCAGCTGATCATCGACCTGGCCTCCGAAGGCAAGGGCGTCATCGTGGTTTCGTCGGAAATGCCCGAACTCCTGGGCATCTGTGACCGCATCCTGGTGATGTCGGGCGGCAGGCTGGCAGGCACCCTCGATATCAAGGACGCCTCGCAGGAAGTCATCATGCGCCTGGCGGCGAAGTATGTGTAACCAATAGAATGCTTCGAAGAAGGAATTCGAGCCAATGAAAACCGGAACGTGGAACGAATGGCTGCTCAACTACTCCCTCTATATCATTCTGGGGGTGCTGATTGTCGGCGTTGTCGTCGTGGAGCCGACATTTTTATCCTTCTACAACCTCTCCAACATCATGTCCCAGGCCTCCACCCGCGGCATCCTCGCGCTGGGCGTCGCCGGCATGATTGTCTATACCGGCACCGACCTCTCGGCCGGACGCATTCTCGGCTGCTGCGCCGCCGTCTCGGCTTCGCTGCTGCAGAGCGTCACCTACAGCGCCCGCATGTACCCGTCCATCGTCGACCCGATGCCGCTCCTCATTCCGCTGGTTCTCAGCATCATGGTGGCGATTTTCTTCTGCGCCATCAACGCCTTCGGCTTCGCTGTGCTGAAGATGCACCCGTTCATCATCTCCCTGGGCACACAGCTCATCGCCTACGGCGCCCTGTGCCTCTATATCGACAGTCAGGCCGGCGGCGCCCAGCCCATCGCCAACCTCGACCCGCGCTACATTTATATCGTCAACGGGGCGTTTGAACTGAGCGGGGTGCGCATCCCGTTCCTGGTGTTGTACCTCGCCGTCTGTTCCGGCATCATGTGGATTATCTGGAACAAGACGACACTCGGCAAGAATATGTTCGCCATCGGCGGCAATCCCGAAGCGGCGGCGGTTTCCGGCGTCAACGTCACGCGCAACATTTTCGGCGTCTATACCGTGGCCGGGGTGCTCTACGGCATCGCCGCCTATCTCGAGGCCGGGCGCGTGCAGAGCGTCACCACATCCACCGGCTTGAACTATGACCTCGACGCCATCAGCGGTTGCGTCATCGGCGGCGTGTCGTTCACCGGCGGCGTCGGCACCATCCCGGGCATCCTGCTCGGCGTCATCATCCTGCAGGTCATCAACTACAGCCTGTATTATCTCGGGATCAACGCCTACATCCAATACATCATCAAGGGCCTGATCATCATCATCGCCGTTGCCATCGACCTGCGCAAGTATATCAACAAGAAGTGACGCGGCGCCGATGGACGACAAGGCCGATATCGACGAACGTCTGGAAGAACTCGAGCGGCGCGAACGCGAAGTGGAAAAACGCGAGCGCGCCCTCAAGGCCCATGGCATCCGCTACAATATCTACCAGCACGTCCATGTATCGCCGCGCAGCCTTGATATTTTCATCGGCGTGTGCATCTTTCTCGTGCTGGCGTTGCTGGTGATCGGCGTGCTCACCCGCGAGCCGCGGCTGTGAGGCGAAACCCCGCGGATTTTGCGAGTGTTGCGCCAATGCCACACTTGACAAAAAAACGGCCATGAGCGTCATGGCCGTTGAGTTCTTGCCTTGCGGGGAATTGCTGTCGCGGGGGGATCAGGCCGCGTCGGAAGGTTCACGCAGAACATAGCCGCGCCCCCAGACCGTTTCGATATAATTGCGGCCTTCCGAGGCGTTTTCCAGCTTTTTGCGGAGTTTGCAGATAAAAACGTCGATGATCTTGAGTTCCGGCTCGTCCATCCCGCCATAGAGATGGTTGAGGAACATTTCCTTGGTGAGAGTTGTGCCCTTGCGCAGGGCAAGGAGCTCAAGCATCTGATATTCTTTGCCGGTGAGATGGACACGGGCGCCGGCAACCTCCACCGTCTTGGTGTCCAGGTTGACAATCAGTTCGCCGGTCTGGATCACCGATTGGGCATGGCCCTTGGAGCGCCGGACAATGGCGTGGATGCGGGCGATCAGCTCATCCTTGTGGAACGGTTTGGTCAGATAGTCATCGGCGCCGAAGCCGAGGCCCTTGACCTTGTCATCGGTTCCCGCCAAGCCGGAGAGAATCAGAATGGGCGTCTTGACTTTCGCGACGCGCAGGGTCCTCAACACGTCAAAACCGGACATATCCGGAAGGTTGAGGTCCAACAGAATGATGTCGTAATCATAGAGTTTGCCCAGATCGACACCTTCTTCTCCGAGATCCGTGGTGTAGATATTGAAGTTCTCGGACTTCAGCATGAGCTCGATGCTCTTTGCCGTGGCTTTGTCGTCTTCAATCAGAAGTACGCGCATGTTTAGTTCCCCAGCAGGTTGGAACGGTCTTTCCGTGTCCGGACAATCATTGCGCAAACCAGCGAATAACCATTCCCTAAATCGGTGATTCGCATTATTAATGATAGATGGTTAACAAGTCATTACCTAACGACAACTGATTGTTCAATCCGGTAATCATCCTTGATAACTGTTTTCCGGAACACCTCAAACTTCGTCAAAGGTTCCGGGAAACACACATCCTCATCAACTCTGCGGCGACCCGGACAACTGAGAATCACAACTGCCCGGGATTTACTCATAACGCACTGAAAGCATTATACGATGTGGCGGTAAGGGTCAGTTCCGAAGAGGGCACCCTTTACAAACATAGTTACCTAAAATGGTAAACCAACCGTTTACGCTGTATTTTTTTGTTGCCGCCTGCCCGATTTTTTTTGAAAACCCCTTGTTTGGTAACGAACAATCAACCTCCTTTTGGCATTCTCGCTCCAATTCGGAAAGGGCTTTTCCGGTTGAACGGCCTTTTTCGATGAGTGCAACAGTGAGTACCCGTATGGTTGCGTTAGTGAGTACCAAAGCGGCGTGCGTGGAGTATTGTAATGAAGTCGCGTAACACCTTACTTCGTCTTCGGCGTTTTCAATATGATGAAAAACGTCGGCGTCTGGCCCAGATTGAGATGATGATGAACGATTTCGGTCGCATGGCATCGGATCTCGAACGGGAAATCCTCGCAGAGGAACAAAAATCAGGAATTACGGATCGGAACCACTTCGCCTATCCCACCTTCGCCCGCGCCGCCTGCCAAAGGCGGGAAAACCTCCTCGCTTCCATTGAAGATCTCCGCGATCAGCTGGCGCTCGCCCGCGTCGAAATGGAAGAAGCCAAGGAAGAACTGCACAAGGCGGAACTGCTGGAAGGGCGTGAACGCCCCCTCGACTCCCCCCTGTCGGTCATGGCGAAAAAAGCGGAAGGCATGGCAATTCCGGCTGTCTCCTGAGCTTCCACCGCCACTCACATCTGTTGCAATCCGAACAAATGTCCGGATGATCTCATTTGTGGAGATCGTCCGGGCCGGTTTTTCTGCGCACCACCGCGGCAAAAAACCCGTCCGCTCCGCCAAGCTCCGGCAAATCGTCGATGGCCGGAATATCCGGGGGCAGAATTCTCATATCACCCTCCCGGTTTCTCCACCCGGCAGCGACGCCGCTCTCCTCCCGAACAAACTCCCGATGCCGGTTGAGAAAACGCCGGATTTGCTCCTCCCCCTCCTCCGGTTCCAGGGAACAGGCGGCATAAACCAGGCGTCCGCCCGGTCGAACGCAGCGGGCGGCTTTTTCCAGCAGGTTTTCCTGAAGACGGACCAGTCCGGCAATGTCTGATTCCCCGCGAATCCACGGAAGTTCCGGATGCCTCCGGATGGTACCGGTGGCGGAACACGGCGCGTCCAGCAGCACCGCGTCAAAAGGAGACTCCGGAAACTTCAGCGCATCGCCGACGCAAAGAGTCGCGTCAAGAGCCAGCCGCTTCAGGTTTTCCTGCAATCTCTGCATTCGTGATTCCGAAATATCCACCGCGGTCACCACCGCACCGGCCGCGGCCAGCTGCGCGGTTTTTCCTCCGGGCGCGGCGCATAAATCCAGGATGTTCTCGCCTTTCTGCGGCGCCAGCATTTTGACCGGCAGCGCCGCCGCCATGTCCTGCACCCACCAGGCGCCTTCGCTGAAACCCGGAAGCGTGTGCACCGGCCGCTTGTGCGTGAGCCGGATGGAGCCCGAAGGCAGCACCACCCCTTCCAGTCGTTCGGCCCATTGCGCCGGCGACAGGGGAGCGGCGGGCTCTTTCAAGGTGATGTCGACATTGGCCGGGAAGCGAAACACGTCGGCGATGCGCCCTGTGGTCTCCAGGCCGTAACGGCGCAGCCAACGTTTGCGCAGCCACTCCGGAATGTCGTCGAGACGCCCCGCCCCCAACGGTTCCGGATCGTCGCCAACCTTGCGCAGCACGGCATTGATCAACCCCGAGGCAAAGCGGGTTTTCGCGTCGCCACGGGTGATGGCGACCATGCTGTCCACCACCGCATAAGGCGGCGTGCCGAGCACCATGAGCTCAGCCGCTCCGGTGAAGAGAAACGCGGCAACGCGCCTATCCTTCGGCAACCCGCGCGGAAGGCGCCGCTCGAGCACCGCGCCGATGCTTCCGCGGCGGCGGAACGCGGCGGCAACAATGGCGGCGGCAAATTGTTCATCAAAGGCTGTGGCGGCGGACGGTTTCGAGCGCCTCAGCGCTTCGGGAATCGGCGTTCTGCCCGCCAACACCTCGCGGTATGCGTTGGCGGCCCAAAGGCGCGCCGTTAACGAATCACGGGGAGCGGGCGGCGCCATCGGCGTTCCTTATCCCCACGGCCCGCGTTTTCGCCCCGGGCCCCAAGGCGCTGCCGGCGGTTGGTCCGGGGTGACAACAGGCGTCGAGGGTCTGCCGCTCTCGATCAGCGGGCGGATACCGGTCATTTCGCCGGCCAATTGCCGCAGCGCCGCAATGCGGTTTTCCGTCGCCGGATGGGTGGCGAACAGGCTGTCGGTGCCGTGCCCCGTCAACGGATTGATGATGAACAGGGAGGCGGTGGCCGGATAATCTTCCGCCGTATAATTCGGAATGCTTTGGGCGCCATAGGCGATTTTCGCCAAGGCCGCCGCCAGACCCTGCGGATCCTGCGCAATCCGCGCTCCCATGCGGTCGGCGGCGTATTCCCGGGACCGGCTGATGGCCAGCTGCAGGATGGACGCTGCCAGAGGGGCGGCCACGAGCATCAGGATCATGACAATCGGGTTGACCCGTTGCCCGTCGGAGCGATGTCCACCGAACCAGAAGCCGAAATGGGCGATGGTGGAAATGGCCCCGGCGATGGTGGCGGCAATGGTCATGGTCAGGGTATCGTGATTTTTCACATGGGCCAGCTCATGCGCCATGACTCCGGCGATTTCCCGCGGCTCCAACGTCTTGAGAAGGCCGGTGGTGGCGGTGACCGCGGCGTGCTCCGGGTTGCGTCCGGTGGCAAAAGCGTTGGGCTGCGGATTGTCGATGATGTAAACCTTCGGCATGGGCAGGCCGGCGTTGGCGGCAAGTTTTTGCACAATGCCGTAAAACTCCGGGGCGCTCGCGGCATCCACCTCCCGCGCCGAATAGGCGCGTAGCACGCGTGAATCAGACGTCCAATAGGTGTAGAAATTCATCACCGCGCCGATGATCAGCATGACGCTCATACCCTCGAGGCCGCCCAGCATGGCGCCGAACATGCCGAACAGCGCCATCAGCGCCGCCATCAATACCGCCGTTTTGAAATAGTTCATGCTCCGCTCTCCGGTGTTGCGTCCTCCGCTGATAATATAGGAACCGCGGCGGAACAACGAAGCCCCTGCGCGTTGTTATACGAATCCCGATTTCGTGGCAATACGCCCGCCACGCGCTCCGGAGCCGTCCGCCTTTTCCCGTGCCCAAAACAACAGGCGGGCATCAACGCCCGCCTGAGTTCATCAAATCCCCTGCCGGAAGGAAAGCCCTCCACGTCAGTCATTCCGCCCGGTGTCCTTGAGTTCGAAAACCACGGCGTTGGCAACGGCAAACGCCGCTGCGAGAGGCAACCCGAGAATCCAGATAAAATACCACATGTTTCCTCTCCTCAGTAAGCGTGGGTCCGTTCATCACGGATATCGTCTTCATCCACCTTGCCCCACAGCTTGTAATACACCCAGCTTGTATAGGCCAGAACGATGGGGACAAAGACGAGGGTGACAATCAACATATTGAACAGCGTAGTTTCGCTCGACGATGAATCCCACACCGTCAGCGCGGCATTGAGCTGCTCCGACGACGGCAGAATGATGGGGAACATCGACAACCCGACGGTGGAGATGATGCCCAGTTCAGCAATCGAGCTGGAAATGAAGCTCCAACCTTCCTTGTTTTTGCGCAACAGAACGAAGGTCGCCAGGGAGCCGATGACTCCCAGCGCCGGAGCCAGAACCATCCACGGATAAACGCCGTAGTTGTGGAACCACGACACCGTGCCGCGCGCCACCTCCTTGAAGGTCGGGTTGGACGGCCCGTTATCCGGAATGAAACTGGTGATTTCATATCCGATGGGTTCGCCGCCGGGCCACAAGAACAGCCAAGCGCCGCAGCTGACGAACATGATCACAGTGAACAACGCCGTGACCTGGCCGATGGCCCGGGCGCGGCGATTCACCGGCCCCTCCGTCTTCAACACCAGCCAGGCGGCGCCGTGGGTGACCAGCATCAGCAGCGACAACACTCCACACGCCAGGGCGAAGGGGTTCAGCAAACCAAAGAACGTGCCGTCATAGAACACCTGCAATTCATCGGTGATGCGGAACGGCACGCCCTGCAGCACATTGCCGATGGCGACCCCGAAAATCAGCGACGGCACGAAACCGCCGATGAACAGAAGCAAATCCCAGGTTTTACGCCAGACGCCGCTTTCGATTTTCGAGCGGTATTTGAACCCGACCGGCCGGAGAATCAGCGCGAACAGGATGGCAAACATCGCCAGATAAAACCCCGAGAACGACACCGCGTAGAGTGTCGGCCAGGCGGCGAAGATGGCGCCGCCGCCGAGCAGCAACCACACCTGGTTGCCTTCCCACACCGGCCCGACCGAGTTGATGGCGATACGATGCTCAACATCACCGGAAGGAAGGAAGGGAAGCAAAGCCGCCACTCCGAGGTCAAATCCGTCGGTGATGGCAAATCCGATCAGCACAACGCCGAGAAGAAGCCACCAGATCACGCGCAGGACGTCATAATCTATCAGTTCCAACAAAGCCATGGTCGTCATCCTCCCATAAACACCGGACGCTCGCCGGCATCGTGGGCGAGTTCCAGTTCAGGACCGCGCCGCACCGCCCGCACCATCAGGCTGACCTCGACGATGAGCAATACGAAGTAAATTGCCGTGAAGCCCGCCAGAGTCAACTGAACGGATTCGGCGGTATGATTGGAAACCGCCACGGCGGTAGGCAGAACGCCTTCAATAATCCAGGGTTGACGGCCCAGTTCCGCGACCATCCACCCGCATTCCGCCGCAATCCACGGCAACGGAATGCTGAAAACGGCCAGTCTCAACAGCCAGGCGCGTTTTTCCAAGGCGTTTTTGGCGGAAATGATATAGAACGTCAGCAGGAACAGGATCAGGTAGAACCCCAACCCGACCATGATGCGGAACGTCCAGAACACATATGCGACCGGCGGTACGGTGTCCCGCGCCGCCTGCTCGATGGCCGCATCGTCGGCGCCGCGGATATCACCGCCCGGCACGTACTTCTTGAGAAGCAATCCATAGCCGAGATCGCGCGAGTGTTCGTTGAACCTGTCGAGGTCTTCCTGCTCCGGAGCCCGCTGGGCTTTGCGCGCATCCCGGATGGCGTTCAGGGCCCAATAGGCGGTGATACCGCTGCGGATACGGTCTTTGGCCTCGTTGACGAGATCATTGATGCCCGTAATCCGGCCGTCCAGCGAACGGGTGACAAGGATGCCCCCCACCCAGGGAATTTTGATGGCGTAGTGGTTTTCACCCGCTTCCTGATCCGGGAACGCGGCCACGACGAAATCCGCCGGAGCATCCTCGGTAGTCCAGTGGGCCTCCATGGCCGCCAGCTTCATTTTCTGATGCTGGCCGGTGAGATAACCCGCCTCGTCTCCGACGAGAATCACGGAGGCGGCGGCAATCAGGCCGAAGGACGACGCCAGAACAATGGAGCGTTTGGCCACCTCGGGAACCCGCCCCTTCAGCAGATACCATGACGATACGCCGATGACGAATACCGAAGCGGTGACATAGCCGGCGGAAACCGTGTGCAGGAACTTCGTCTGGGCGACGATGTTCATCAGCACGGCGCCGAAATTGTCGACTTCCATGCGCATGGTCAGCGGGTTGAACACCGACCCTTCGGGATTCTGCATCCAGCCGTTGGCGATCAGAATCCACAACGCGGAGAGATTGGAACCCAGCGCCACCAGCCAGGTGCACAACAGGTGCCCGCCTTTGGACAGGCGATCCCACCCGAAAAAGAACAAACCGATAAACGTCGCTTCCATAAAGAAAGCCATCAACGCCTCGATGGCGAGGGGCGCGCCGAAGATGTCGCCCACATAATGGCTGTAATAGCTCCAGTTCATGCCGAACTGGAATTCCATCACAATACCCGTCGAAACACCGAGAACGAAATTGATCCCGAACAGAACGCCCCAGAATTTGGTGATCTGCCGCCAGATGGGACGACCGGTCGCAACATAGACCGTTTCCATCACGGCGAGCAGCATCGACAAACCAAGGGTCAACGGAACGAAGATGAAATGGTAAAGCGCAGTTATCGCAAATTGCAGACGCGATAGCGTGACAACGTCAAAGAAGTCCATGATATAAGCCCCCTCGCGGGTAAACCCGGCTTCAGATTACCGTATTTCCATGCTTAAGCGGAAACAAACCGATACGCAATAGGCAGAGATGAGAAATGTCGTTTTTTTGACATCTTTCAATTGTGCCGTAACCCATTGAGTATTCTATCAAATTCTGGCGTTCCCCTGAAAATTGGGGCGGAAATCTCCCGATTTTTGATATAAATCAATCGTTCCGCCAGTTCCGCTTCCCGGCGGATATGGGTGGAGATAATCAGGGTCCGGCCGTCGAGACGTTCGCTGAGTCGTACGGCAACGTCTTCGGCGGTTTCCCGATCGAGCCCCTCGGTCGGTTCGTCCAGCAGCCACAACCGCGTCGGGCGCAGGAACAGGCGGGCAAGAGACAGGCGGCGCGCCTGCCCTGCCGACAGCCCGAGGCCGCCCTCGCCGAGCCGTGTCTCCAACCCGGCGGGCAGCCCCCTGACGACATCGGCCAAACCGGCCGTCTCCAAGGCCGAGAGCAGCGCCGCATCGTCAGCATCGGGGTTTGCCAGGCGCAGGTTTTCCCGCAGGGTATCCTGAAACAACTCGGTTTTCTGGGTAAGCAGCGTCGCCGGAATGCTCTCGATCGACCCGGCGCGCACGGAGAGTTCACCGGCGACGGCGCGAAGCAGCGTGGTTTTTCCCATGCCGCTGGAGCCGATGAGTGCCAGGCGGCCGCCGTCCTCCAGTTTGAGGGACACCTGCTTCAACGCAATATCGGCATTGGCTGCGGGCGGTATGTCGACACGGTCGAGAACCACCGCCAGCCCGGCGGGCGGCAAAGGATGAGGAGATGGAGGAGATGCCGGGACGAGCCGCGGACCGAGCCTTTGCGCCGCCAGCGCCGAACGGCTCAGTTCCATGGCGCCGCGTTGCAGCGGGCCAAAGGGCTCCAGCGCCACAAACACCAGCAGCAGGGCCAGCGCCGCCGCCGGGGCGTCGATGACGCCGCCCTCCACCAGCAAACTCACCGCCACCAGCGCGCCGGTGAGAAACAGGGTCGACGCCACCATGAATCCGGCCGTCATGAGGGTTTCCACGCGGTTCAGCGCGTTGTCGGCGTCGCGGACGGCATCCTCCGCCGCCAGTACCCCCCGCACTTGGGCGGCAAGTCGGCCGCTCATGAGGAGATCCGTCTGTCCGGCGACCAGATCGATCACCCGGGAACGCAAACCCTCCAGGGCATAAGCCTTGCGGCGGGCCGGGCGGCGGGCGGCGAGGGCGCCGGCAAGCGGCAGGGAGAAACCGGCAAGGGCAAGCAGCACGCCGATGGCATCGGCCAATCCGCGGTCCATGGTCGAGAGAATGAGCCAAGTCGCCGCCACCACCCAAAAGGCGGCGAACACCGGGACAATCAGCCGCAAATAAAAGGAATCCAATGAATCGACGTCCACCGTCAACCGGAACAGCAGCCGCGCCGGGCGCATTTGCAGCGTGGCCGCCGCCCGCTCTGAGGCAAAACCCCTGAAGATACGCTCACGCATCGCCGCCAGCACCGCCAATGTCGCATCGTGCGTCATCAGCCGCTCACCATAACGGCAGGCGGTGCGTGCCAAGGCGAGGAACCGGATGGACGCGGAGGGCGCGAACACATTGAAGGAAATCGCGGTTTCCGGCATGAAGCCGGCGACGGCCGTCGCCGTGATGAACCAGCCGGATATGCCGAGCAGCGCTGAACCGGCAAGGGCCGTCGCTACCGCCAGCAGTGCGCCGATGAGCAGAATTCCCCAACGCCCTTCCAGGAAAAAGGCGACGACCGGGCGAAGAATACGGGCCAGACGGATCATTGTGCCCCCTCCCCGGACTCTTCGTTCAAGCGGATCACCCGGTCCATCCGCGCCGCCAGTTCCGGGTCATGGGTGGCCACCAGCATGGTTTTCCCGGCGGCAAGACGCAGAAGGTCTTCCGTGATATCACGGGCGGTTTCCGCATCGAGATGAGCGGTGGGTTCATCCGCAAGAATGACCGAAACGTTTTCATCGGCGGCGGCGCGCGCCAGCAACAGACGCAGGGCCTCGCCTCCGGAAAGTCCGTTGCCGCCTTCGCCCAAAGGCGCGCCGCCGCGCCGGGCCGCCACCTCCCCCAGCGAGGCAACTGTCAGGGCTTTTTCGATTTCGGGCTTGCCGAGCGACAGGCGCCCCAAGGTGATATTCCGGTTGATGGTAGTGGCGAAAATGTGTGAGCGCTGCCCGAGCCAGCCGATTTGCGAACGCAGCGTTTCCGCGTTCTCACCGGTCATGGATACGCCGTCAAAGCGGATTTCCCCGGAACTCACCGGGACAAGACCGGCGACAAGGGCGAGCAGCGTTGTCTTTCCCTGACCGCTGGGGCCGAAGAGCGCCACGTGTTCGCCGGAGCGGACAGTGCAGGAAAAGCCGTCGAAGACCGCGGGAGCCTCGGCGGAATGGCGGAACACCAGTGTCTCCAACACAATTTCCGGGGCGCGGCCGGAGCCGGAGCCTCGTCCGGTCCCCGCCGCCGCCTCATCGGCGCCGGGAAGAGTAAGACCGGGGCGGGTCAACGCCCGCATGGCCTCCTGCGCCGCCTTGCCCGCGGCACGGTCATGCCAGACGGCCGAAAGCTCCCGTAACGGCTCAAAAAACGCCGGAGACAACAGAAGAATGAACATACCCTCCCCGAGGGTCAACCGCCCACCCCAAGCGCCGAAATTGAGCTCACCCAGCAGGTGAAAACCGACATACACCGCCACCATCGCCACGCCCAAGGCCGAGAACAGCTCCAGCACCGCCGAGGTGAGAAAGGCAATGCGCAGCACCCGCATGGTGCGCATCCGCAAGGATTCGGCTCCGGCACGAAGGCGCACCGCAGTGCGATCCACCGCGTCGAGGGCGCGGATGGTCGCCAGACCGCGCAACCGATCCAGCAGAAAGGCGTTCATGTCGCTCATCCGCCCGAGCTGCTCTTCGCTGGCCTTCTGCGCCTGCCAGCCGATGAGCGCCATGAACAGCGGCACCACCGGCATGGCGATGAGCAACGCCAGCGCCGCCACCCAGGAAAACGGCAGAATGGCGAGCAAAATCAGCGCCGGAACGATACCCGCCTTGATTTGCGCCGGTTTGTAACGGGCGTGATAAGGAATGAGCATCTCCGCCTGTTCCGTCACCACGCTGGCGGCGAGGCCCGACGTCGGCCGGTTGAGGTCCACCGGCGAGGCCCGGGCAAGAACCGCAACGGCGGTACCGCGCGCGGCGTGAACCCCCTGACGCGCAAAAAGAAACGCCGAGCGTGACGCCGCCGCGGTCAATCCCGCCCGCAGCAGGCCGAGCCCCAATACGCCGCCGAACTCAAGCACGAAGCTCTCGCGAACACTTGTATAACCGCCGGTGGCCAGCGCGCCGACAACCGAGGCGATGAGCCATGCCTGCGGCAGCCACAACAGGGATGCCAGTGTCGTCATGACGCATGACGGCGCGAGCGACCGGGTTTTCTCCGGCTGAGAGAGGGAAAGGGGGGTCGTCTCCATGGCGGTCATGACGTCTCCGGTTGGAACGGGCGGCCCGTTTGGGCGTCCCGTTGCCGCCTCTTAGCCGATTTCCCCGGGAATAGTAAGCCGGACTCCGAAAAAACCCGGCTGATCCGGGAATACGCCGGCCCGGACCCGGGATCATACGCTCTCGGGCAAATTCTGCCCGCGCTCCCCGTCCGGGAAGATGTCGTTTACCTATTTCCGGTAAAACGTGATTCGTCTGTCGTATCATTAACCGCCGGAGGAACCGATGCCGAAAGTCACCCTGGAAGCCATGGATCTCGCAGCCCTGCTCTGCTCCC
>JAISTL010000172.1 GCA_031272615.1 Methylobacteriaceae bacterium
GGTTTGGGCGTGTTGTCGGTGAGGGGGCGCATACGGCGACCTAGGCCGGCAGCCAGAATCATGGCTGTCTTTGGTGTGAAATGTTGGGGTGTGTGGGTCATGAAAGAGTCTCGAATAAATGCGGCATGTTATTGATATACCACTTTTTTAAACCGCTGAGGGCCGGATGTTCCAGGTTACGCACCAGATAGGCTTCCAACCTGGGAATGTGCTGCAGATACTGCGGTTTGCCATCCCGCTTGTCGAGGCGGGCAAAAATACCGAGTATTTTGGTCGCCCGCTGAGCCCCCATCACGGCGTAGGTCTCGGCGAACGACCGGAAATCGAAGTCCGGGTCGGTCGCATGGCGCTCGTGGCCGTAAAATGCCAGCAACCGGATTTCCATTTCCGCCGGAACGGTGACCCGAGCGTCCTGAAGCAGTGACACCAAGTCATAGGCCGGCGGACCGAATACGGCATCCTGAAAATCGATGAGTCCGATTCGTTGAAGCCCTTCCCGTTTTTCGAGCCACAACAGATTGGGGGAATGATAGTCACGCAGAGTCCATGTGACCGATTCCTCCAGAATCGGCCGCAGCGCCCGCGCCCAGAGATGGGTGAATTCGGCCCGGGACGACCCCGGGACCTCATAACCGCGTATATACGGAATATACCAATTCAGCAAGAGTTCCGTTTCCGCGCACATGGCATCGACATCATAAACCGGCAGGGTATATTCGCTCGAGGAGGTGATGGGCAGGGTTTTGGGCAGGTCCATCCGGTGGATTTTCGTCAGCACCCGCACCGCTTCCTGATAGCGGGTCGGGATGGGTTCACCATCGCGGATGATCGGCTCGTTTCCCAAATCCTCCACCACCAGCAGGCCGGTCGTCAAATCCTTCAGATAAATCCGCGGCGCCGAAAGACCGAGCGCCGCCAGTCCGCGGCCAACGGCAACAAAGGCGTGCACCGATTCCGCCAATTTGGCGATGGAGCTGTAGGAGCGGCCATAACGCACCGGCGGGCCGTCAGGACGCGGCGGTGAAATCATGAGAATGGCCGTGACGCCGTCCGCTCTCACCAGCCGCTCATAGAGGCGCGTCGACGCATCGCCGTGTACGGGAACCCGTTCGGCATCCTCCCACTGGGTGTTGTGCAGCAGGTTGTACACCGCCGCCATCATATTCACCCGCTGGGAAAATGCGCCGCGACCGACCACATAGGCGGTGCGCGCACCGGTCCCGGCATCGAGATGCAACACGATTTCCATACGCGTGGTGTTGAGACCGCCGGTCATCTTGTCTGCCCACTCCACAAGGCTGATACCGGTTTCGCTGATGTCTTCCCAATCCAGCTCGATGAGGTCGGACGGATCCGACAGGCGGTAAAAATCGGCGTGAATGACCTGCCCGCGAGATGTTTCGTAATGCTGCAAAATGGTGAAGGTAGGGCTGGGAACTTCGAGATCCGGGGTTTTGGCCAATGTGCGGATAATCGCGCGTGCCAGGGTGGTTTTCCCGGCGCCGAGATCGCCCACCAGCGTCACCAGATCGCCGGGTTTGAGTTCCCGCGCCACAATTTCAGCCAGGCAGGCGGTGGTCTCAAGGTCAGGAAGCTGAATCTCCCAGACGGTTTCCCCGGAAATCTCCCGCGCGATAAACGTAGCCGATGCTCCCATAACTCACCTCTTTTCATTGAATCAACAGCTACTGTACCGCGCCCTGCACCGTTTCGCCGCGTGGAAAAAAACACTTTACGACCGTTCCCTCGCCCGGCTTCGACTCGATCGTCACCCGGCCGCCGTGCAGTTCCACCAGCGAACGGACAATCGACAGCCCCAAGCCGAGCCCGCCCTGCCGTGCCCCCCTCGGAACACTGACAAAGCGATCAAAAATCTTCTCTTTCAAATCCTTGGAGATGCCGCAGCCGCGGTCCCGCACGTCCACTTCCACCCCCTCGCCGGTATGCCTGGCGATGACCGAAATCACCTGATTCGGCTCGGAAAACGCCACGGCATTGGAGATGAGATGAAACAGAATCTGCCGCATCCGCTTGGAGTCCGCCCGTACTGTTTCAGCGCCCGCCTCGACGATGACCTCCAAGGTCAGTTTTTCTTTCTCCAGCTGGTCTTTCAGGCCTCGTTCCGCCGCGCGAACCGTCTTCCGGATATCCACGTCCTCGAGGACCAGTTCCAGCGACCCGGTATCGATGGACGCGAGGTCGAGAATGTCATCGAGAATCGCCAGCAACGCCGACGCCGACCGCAGGCTGTCGGTCACGTAGTCCTTCTGGCGGCGGTTGAGCATGCCGACGGACTCATCGTTCAACAGTTCAATGAACCCGATGACATTGGTCAGCGGCGTACGTACCTGATAAGAGAAATGATGAACAAAATCATCCCGCAAACGTCCGGCCTTCTCCAGAGCCTCGTTGGTTTCGGTCAACGCCTTGGCGTAGCCGACGCTGGCCGTGACATCGGAGAACGTCAACAGCGTCGCGCCGTCGGGAAGCGGCTGTCCGCAACAATCGACAGTCCGGGCGTCCTGGCGTTCAAACCGCTGTTCGATGCCCAGCCGCATTTCGTGCAGGCCCGTGACCGCGCCGCGAACCTTGTCCCAGGTGGATTTGTCCGCGGTCAAGGCGGCACAGTGCTCAATGATGGCGTCGACATGCGGCTCATCCTCCAGGTCGGCGGCGGCGAATTTCCACATTTCCTCGAAGGCGCGGTTGCAGTATTTCAGTCTGCCGTCAGACCCGAAGGCGGCAACACCTTCCCTGAGCGCATCCAGGGTTTCATTCTGGACCCTGCGGGAGGTGTCCATCTGAGTCTGCATCCGGAAGCGATCGGATTCGTCATAATAGAGGTAGGTCAGGCCACCGTAGGCGTTGGGGCTGCTGAGGACCCTGACTGAGCGGCGATCCGGCAGAATCCACCAGAATTCCCGGGCCTGCGGCTCGTTGTAGGCGGCGAGAAACTCTTTCTTGAATTCGCGGAAATCGCCCTGTTCCGGCAACTGTCCGCGGGTACGCAACTGTTCGAGAATTTCCCCGTCCAGCGGCTTGTTTTCGAGAAAATGCGGATCCAGCCGCCACAATCGCTGAAAGGCCGAATTGTGGAATATCAACTGCTGGGCATCGTCGAACACCGCTACCGCCGTATCCAGCTGATCCAGGGTGCGCACCTGCACCTCGAGATCGCGCTTCATGCGGATACGTTCCTGTTCCGCCGTGGAAATATCCAAGGCCAGACCGGCGCGTCCGGCCCGTGTCGGCCGTTCCATCACATCCAGCACCCGGCGTTCATCCCCGATCCGGGATTCGATTCTGCGCATGAACACCCGTCCCTGCCCCGAAGCCACCCGCGCTTCGGTAAGGTCCTGCCGTTCCAGCAACTCCAACGACCGGGTCTGCACATCCTCCAGCGAATGCGCGCCGACCAGCGAAAGATAGGCTTTGTTGAGCCAGATCAATTTCTCCTCGGAGTCCCGGAGCCACACCGGATGACCGATGGAATCAAGAAAGGTGGTCAGCACGGTGAGGTTCGCCTGTGCCTGTCGAAGTTCGGAATCCATGCGCAATATTTCGCCCCGCGCCCCCTCCAGAGCACTCATGCGGACAAAAGCTTTTCCGCGGGACGTCCTGCCTTCCACAGAAACGAACCCTCCGCTGCGAGTGCGGAGTGTTCGGGAAAAACCTTCACCCTCATCCCGCAGTTTGCCGACACACTGTTCCAGCATCGAGGCATCGGCGGATGACGCCCAGTCCGCGAAGGCGAGAACTTTATCCGGCGAACCGCCCGTCCCGACGACTTCCGGGTCTCCTTCAACCCGGGCGTTGCTGTCGCGGCTGTCCCAGCGCACGACAATCTGTCGTTCAGCGCCGGCAAGAACTTCCATCCGTTCCTCGACGGCTTGGAGGCGTTCGTTTTCCCTCTTGTATTCCGCCTCGCTCCGGCGCCAGCGCGCCCAGTCACGGGCATAACAGAAGGCAAGCAAAGCGGCGACGCCGACCATGACGATGGATACGACGAAGAACACCATTTCATGGGTTGTGGAAAACCAGCCGTGGGGCGGAGCGGAGCGAGCCGCCCGCAACGGTTTAGCGCACGCATCTCCGGAGCACAGGAGCCAAACCGCGGCGGTGAGCGCCGGCGGTAACGTCGACGAAAAAACACGGCCGCATACCCGGCGCGCCAAGCCCCCCCGGAAGACGCCGTACACCCCCGCATCGGCGGAGAAATGACGTCTTCCTGTTTTTTCCGTGTCTGTAAAATGGAAAAGAGGGTTCACCTGCGCGTTTTTCCGATATCAGCTGTCAATCCGTTAACTGATTTCCCCGATACTGATGAGGATACGTTACTGTTGCAAAACCCCGGAAAACATGCATACGAACGACGCCTTCCCGGGGCAATACCAGACAAAACTCAAATTAAAAAACAAACAACATGCCCCGGTATGCCGGGGTCAGCGCCGGGAATGGCGCGCGAATCATCGTAATCACAACTTTAGCGCTTGTTCCGCCCAGTCCAAAGAGTAAAACCGCAGGAGTGAATTAAAAAACTGCAAGTGCGGCAAATGAACAACGCTCCCAAGGTATTCACCCGGAAGCACGTGTGCGTTCCCCACCCGCGTTTATCAACGCCTTGATACGCTGCAGCACTTCCCCCCGTTCTTCATCCGAGGCGAATACCCGCTTGGGAAAAACATATCCGCTGCGGGAATCCAGCGCAACCACGAAGTGATTGGCCTGCTCGGCAATTCCGGCCACGTCCTTCCACTGTGTCCGCCGGGAAATGCCGTCGGCGGTCAATTCGATACCGTCTTCACAAACGCTGAGCGTAACCGGGGCCTCCCGGTTCTGCCGCATCTCGAGGACGGCGATCAGCGCTTTACGGAACACCCGGTGGATCAGCACACAGAGGATGGGCGCCCCCAACAGCAGCGGCCAGTACCGGGTGACGAACCGCAGCCGATAAGAAAACGAAAACACCGCATCGGGCCCCAGATCCCGGATGTCGGTGAAGAACCCCCAGAACACGCCGAGCAGGATGACGCCGGCGGCAAGCTGCACCCCCGCGGACCCGCGGGGCCGGCGCGCCCCTCCCATATAGTTCTCAAGCGCCAGAGCGTCTTCGACAGTATAGGAAAACGTGAAGGAATACAGCACATTGCCGTTTGGTTCAGATGGATTGTGCACGGCGTCCCGTTTTCCTCACAGTGCGTTCGACCCGTCCGTCACACCCCGTCGGGGTGCACATGTCGAGCCCGGCGTCACAGGGAGCGCTTCACTTCTTCCACGTTGTAGCACTCAATGACATCGCCGACGCGCATGTCCTGATAGTTCTCGAAGGCCATGCCGCATTCCTGCCCGGCCTGGACTTCGCGGGCGTCGTCCTTGAAGCGTTTCAACTGCGACAGCTTACCCTCGTGAATCACCACATTGTCGCGAATCAACCGCACATGGGCGCCGCGTTGGACAATGCCGTCGAGCACCCGACAACCGGCGACCTTGCCGACGCTGGAGACATTGAAGATCTCCAGTATTTCCGCCTCGCCGAGCCGGGTTTCCCGCAAAGTGGGCGCCAGCAGACCGGACATGGCATCTTTGACGTCGTTGATGAGGTCATAGATGATGTTGTAATAGCGGATTTCGATGCCCGCGTGGGCGGCCATCTCCCGCGCTTCCTTGTGGGCGCGGACATTGAACCCGAGAATGCTGGCGTGGGACGCCTCGGCCAGCGTCACATCGGAGGCGGCAATACCGCCGACGCCCGAATAGAGCACCTGGGCTGAAACCTCCTTGTTGCCGATCTTCTCCAGCGCCGCGACGATGGCCTCCACCGACCCCTGGACGTCGGCCTTGATGACCAGCGGGAATTCCTTGTGACCTTCCTGCTCCTTCATGTCGCGCATCATGTCGGCCAGTGAGCGGCCGCCGGCACTGCTGCGCGCCGTCTGCCGATCACGGCGTTGGCGATCGCGATACTGGGCGATATCACGTGCCCGGGCTTCGGAATCGACGACCGCCACCCGATCGCCCGCTTCCGGCGTGCCGTTGAACCCGAGGATTTCCACGGGTACCGACGGCCCGGCTTCAGCAATCTGCATACCCTTGTCGTTGATCAGCGCGCGCACCCGGCCCCACTCGGAACCGGCGACAACGATATCGCCGCCGCGCAGCGTCCCCCGCTGCACCAGCACCGTCGCCACCGGGCCGCGGCCGCGATCCAGCTTGGCCTCGATGACGGTGCCCTCGGCCGGGCGGTTGGGATTGGCCTTGAGCTGCAACACTTCCGCCTGCAACTGCAGCCCTTCCAACAGAGCATCCAGGCCAATCTGCTTTTTGGCCGACACTTCGAATTCCAGCGTGTCACCGCCCAGCGATTCCACCACCACATTATAATTCAGGAGTTCCGTCCGCACCCTCTGCGGATTGGCTTCGGGCTTGTCGATTTTGTTGATGGCCACGATAATCGGCACATTCGCCGCCTTGGCATGGGAAATCGCCTCGATGGTCTGCGGCATCACTCCGTCGTCCGCCGCCACCACCAGCACCACGATGTCCGTCACTTTGGCGCCGCGGGCGCGCATGGCGGTGAACGCCGCGTGGCCGGGCGTGTCAATGAAGGTGATTTTGCCGCCGAGCGGTGAGGTAATCTGATAGGCGCCGATATGCTGGGTGATACCGCCCGCTTCACCCGAAACGACGTTGGTTTTGCGCAACGCGTCCAGCAATGAGGTTTTGCCGTGGTCGACATGGCCCATTACCGTCACCACCGGCGGGCGCAGAACCATATCCTCATCGGCATCCGGCGCGTCGAACAGGCCTTCCTCAACATCGGATTCCGCGACGCGTTTCACCGTGTGCCCGAGTTCCTCGGCCACCAGCTGGGCGGTGTCGGCATCGATGACATCGGTGATTTTGTGCATTTCACCCTGTTTCATCAACAGCTTGATAACATCCACGCCCCGTTCGGCCATGCGGTTGGCCAGTTCCTGGATGGTAATCG
>JAISTL010000174.1 GCA_031272615.1 Methylobacteriaceae bacterium
GCCAGCAGAGTAACGGCGGGCGAAGGTGATGTGACCGCCCAATCCTCGGGATGTTCGAGCACGACGGCGAAACGGTGGAGCGCGCCCTCGGAGGCGGGCGGCGCGGCGCTGTTGATGTACCAGCCCGGCGGCGGGGCGATGAACAGCTCCGGCGCCGCCGCGCCCTCGGCTCGCACCGTGACGGTCAATCCGACTTCGGGGTCCGTCGCCGCGGTACGCTCGACGGAAACAATCGACAACGGCCCGTCCGCGCCGACGGCCCGGCGCTTCGGCAAAGCCGCGACGGCGGCGTTCAGCGCCGGACCGTCGGGGTTGACGCTCTGTTCAGGCCGCAGCACCACAACCTGATTTTCCTCCACCAGGCTGCACAGGCCGCTGCAGATGCCGACCCGCGCCGTCAGGTTCACCTGCACCGGCTTGGTTTTGTCAACCGGCGTCAGGATCACGGGGAGCAGCACCTGGCTGCGGTAGGCGTTGACGGTGAAGGCATGGGCCTCACTCATCTTTTCCGGAACCGGCCACAGCACTTCGGCGCTCTTCAGGTTCAGGGAGGCGCCCCAGTCGAAATCCGGCGCCAGACCCGCCTCGCCGGGATGCCGCCAATAGGTCCAGGCGCCGGGGCCGGGGTCGATGACCAGGCCGGCGAGATAGGTGTCGCCGTTCCAGGTGGCGTCGGTGAGCCGCGTCTGCCCCTCGGTGATGGGGCGGGAAAACCCCGGGACACTCTGGGCCCGGGCGCCGGGAACAGCGGCAAGAATGAGAAGCGCGGCGACCGCGCGGACTATGGAAACCACCGGGTCCCCCTCGGTTCAAGTGAATCACGGGCGCGGCGGACATCCGCCGCCGCTTCAGCGAAAATGGCGTTGTTCCTCCACCATTGTCAAGGAAATTTGCCCGCCGTTTTCGCTTTCCGGTTGGACAACGATGGAAACGGTGTTAACATGGCCCCCATGATGAACGCGACACTCGGAATTTCCCGCGGACCTCAGTTTTTCGGCGGTTGTTTTCTTGTCGCCATGCCCGACATGGCCGACGAGCGGTTTCGCCGCGCCGTTGTTTATCTCTGCTCCCACTCCCGGGAAGGCGCCATGGGAATCGTCATCAATCATCCGGCGCTGGAATTCCGTTTTGTCGATCTGCTGAAGCAGCTCAACCTGACTCCCCACCGGGATACCATCCGCCTTCCCGCTGCTTTCGAGTCCATCCATGTGTTTCGCGGCGGACCGGTGGAAACCAGCCGGGGCTTTGTGCTGCATTCGCCCGACTATTACGCCGAACGCATGACGACTCCCATCAACAGCCGGGTGTCCCTCACCTCCACAGTGGACATCCTGCGCGCCATCGCCACCGGCGAGGGGCCGCAGGATATTCTCTTCGCCTTGGGCTACGCCGGTTGGGCCGCCGGTCAACTGGAGCAGGAAATCCGGAACAACGGCTGGCTCATCTGCAAGGCCGACATCGACGTGCTGTTCCACACCGCCGCCCACGCCCGCTATGACCAGGCGCTGCGGCTCTCCGGCATCGAGCCGAGGAACATCGCCGCCTTCTCCCACGTCGCCGGGCACGCTTAGGGCGGGTTTGGAACGTGAGCCGGTTTGCCGTCATCGACACCGAAACCACCTGGGCGGACGCGGTGATGTCCATCGGACTCGTCATCGCCGAGTCCGGGACCTTCGGGTTGATTGACAAGAGATATTATATTCTGACGCCTTACAAGAACCACGGCGGCATGTATGCCCACGCCCTCTACGCCCGCAACCACGCGCCTGACCTTGAATGTCCGCGCAAACAGGCGATGGGGGACCTGCTGTCGTTTCTGGAGGACTACGGCATTGTCGATATCTTTGCCTACAACGCCGCCTTCGACTACGGCCACCTGCCGGAACTCTCCCATCTCGTCTGGTACGACATCATGAAACTGGCGGCCTATCGGCGCCATAACCCCAAAATTCCGGAGAGCGCCGAGTGTTGGAAAACCGGCCGGCTGAAACGCCATTACGGCGTGGAAAGCATGTACAGGCTGCTCAGCGGCGACGAAACCTACTGCGAAACCCACAACGCCCTCGGCGACGCCTTGGACGAACTGGAAATCATGAAACGGCTGAACCATGACCTCGACAGGTA
Organism: Methylobacteriaceae bacterium; assembly: GCA_031272615.1. Classification (GTDB taxonomy): domain Bacteria; phylum Pseudomonadota; class Alphaproteobacteria; order Rhizobiales; family Beijerinckiaceae; genus Hohaiivirga. The sequence goes on from JAISTL010000174.1 coordinate 2,125, forward strand.
TGTGAGACTCCGGCCCGCGTGACAGGCATGAACCGTATTCGTCCGGGCATCACCCCGCAACCGCACTACCGGCACACGCGCTCGATGCGGCGGACCCAGCGGCGGCCGTTCCACACGCGGTGTTTCACGATGCGGCAGTTCTTGCGGTAGCGCGGTGGCGGCGGCACGGCACGCCACGGGCGGTAACCGCGGGCACGGGGCTGCACCCGGGCGCTCACGCCCACAGGAGTCACCCCCACGCCAGGCCGGAAATCGTTGAACGTCACAGCGCCCTCGTCGGGGAAATAAAGCGGGTCGGCGGCCACGGGCACGGTAGCGGCGGCAAGGCTGCAACCGGCGACAAACGCCAAAGCGAACAGGTTTTTGAACATGGGCAGGAATCTCCTTGCGCGGTGGTTTATCGAAAAATCAGTACCGGGGCGTGGCTTCGGCGCCGGACGCAGCCGCATCGTTTCCCTTTCGACGGAAACAACGGGCTCGGGGCCGGAAAACCTCCAACGGGAGGCAATGAACCCCGGTCGCCATGCGACTCATTGTCCCTTTCCGGTCCACCCGACCCTATATAACGGGTAATTGCGGAACAATTGTGGTTGACCCGGGCTGATAAATGAACTATCACATATGTGGTAAATACATCATTATATGAGACATTTGCCGTAAACACCAACGACCCGGAGCTCCGCCCTCCGGAGTCCGGACAACAAACCGCGGCGGGTTTTCCGTGCTTGAGGCCTCACCTGTTAATAAAAGCTGTGTTGAGCGCCGCGTCCCCTTGTCAACGGCGCGTGCGTTTTGTATCAACAGTTTCCGTGCCATACAAGACGGGGGCACCCTGTACCGCCGTGTTTGACCCAAAAACCTTGACTGACCCAAGAAAGAGGAGATTATCATGAAAAGCGTCACATTTTCCATGCTGGGCGCCGTATGCGCCGGTGTGCTGGTGCTGGGGGGCAGCGCCTTTGCCGCCGATTATCCGAGCAAGCAGCTTGAACTCGTGGTTCCCTACGCCGCCGGCGGCGGAACCGACCTTCTGGCCCGCGCCTATGCCGACACGGCCAAGAACTATGCCGGGCAAGCCATCGGCGTGGTAAACAAGACCGGCGGCGCCGGCGCCATCGGCCTTTCGGACATCGCCCGCGGTAAGGCCGACGGTTACAAGATCGGCATGGGCACGGTGGAAATGTCCATGCTTCCGCATATGGGCCAGAACGCCGCCTTCACCATCAAGGATTTCACCCCCATCGCCCGCCTGAACGCCGAACCCTCGGCCATCTCGGTGAACAAGGACTCGCCGCTGAAAACCGTCGAGGAATTCCTGGAGTTCGCCAAGGCCAACCCGGGCAAGATCCGCATCGGTAACTCCGGACCGGGCGCCATCTGGCACATCGCCGCCGCGGCGCTGGAAGACAAGGCCGGCATCACCGTGACCCACGTGCCGTTTGACGGCGCCGCCCCGGCCATCACCGCCCTGCTCGGCGGCCATATCGAGGCGGTGACGGTGTCGGTGCAGGAAGTCGCCTCCCATGTGGACGGCGGCAACATCCGGTTGCTGGCGGTGCTGGACAACCAGCGTCATCCCAAATATCCCGATATCCCGACCCTGAAGGAAAAGGGCGTTGACGTCGCCGTCTCCACATGGCGCGGCATTGTCGGCCCCGCCAATCTCCCGGCGGACGTGGTCGCCAAACTTTCGGATATTTCGGCCAAAACCGCGGCGGACCCGGCCTTCCAGGAAACCCTGAAGAAAATGAACCTCACCGCCGCCTATCTTGACGCCGCCGGCTTCAAGGACGCCATCGAGAAGGACAACGCCTTCTTCGAGGAGTTCATGGCCAAGCTCGGCATCGGCAAGAAATAACATCCGACGTGAATTCAAGGGCTTGGGAGTTTCTCTTCCAGGCCCTTTTGTCTTCCGGCGCCGCGCCGCTCCGGCGCCCTTGAAGTCTTCGCTCTCCCCCAAGCCTCCGCATTGACCCTCAGCACCCCAAGGACGCCGCCATGGAGCAAGCCGCCGAAATCCCGACAAAAAAGACCCCGTACCGGGACCGCCTCATCGAGCTGGCGATCGCCGTGCTGCTCATCTGTTTTGCCGCCGGCGTCATCTACGTCGCTCAAGGCTACAGCGACAACGGCATGTCGACGGATGTCGGCCCGGCCCGCTTCCCGACGGTCTATGGCCTTGTCCTGATTGCCCTGAGCATCGCGCTGATCGTGCAGAATGTCACGGCGCTCAACCGCGGCGATGTCGACCGCGAGGCGCCGCCGATCTCCACCCACCGGGTGTTTCTCATCACCACCGGCATCGTGCTGACCTTCGCGCAATACTGGTCCATGCCGTATCTCGGCTATCTCACCTCCATGTTCCTGTATCTGTGCCTGCTGGCCGCGTTGATGGGCCTGCGCCACGTTTTGCTCAACCCGCTGATTTCCGCGGTGTTCACCGGATTGATCTATTTCTGCTTCTACACCCTTCTGAACGTCCCGCTGCCGGTCGGCGAGTTGTTTGAATAACATCCCGGAGGCTTCGATATGGAACAGTTGACCATGCTGCTGAGCGGTTTCGCGACGCTCTTCCAGGACCCGTGGACCCTCATTCTGGCGGTGTTCGGCGTTGCCGTCGGCATCGTCATCGGCGCGCTGCCGGGCCTCACCGCCACCATGGGCGTCGCCATCATCCTGCCCTTCACCTTCGGCATGGCCGCGGTGCCCGGGCTGACCATGATTTGCGGCGTTTATTTCGGCGGCGTTTATGCCGGGGCGGTCACCGCCATTCTGCTGCGCATTCCCGGCACGCCCGCCGCCGCGGCCACCGCCATCGACGGTTACGAACTCACCAAAAAGGGCGAGGGCGGCAAGGCGCTGGGCGTCGCCACCTTCTCGTCGTTCACCGGCGGCTTCATCAGCATCCTGATGCTGGTGTTCCTGTCGCCGATCCTGGCGAGTTTCGCCCTCAAGTTCAGCGCCGCGGAAACCTTCGCGCTGGCCGTGTTCGGCCTGTCGATCATCGCCAGCATCTCCGGCAGCAACCCGATCAAGGGCCTGATGGCCGGGTTCCTCGGCCTCATCATCGCCACCATCGGGCTGGACCCGATGGGCGGTTTCCCGCGTTTCACCTGGGGCATTCCCGACCTGATGCAGGTGCCGTTCATCCCGGTGATGATCGGCCTGTTCGCCGCCTCCGAAGCCTTCAAGACCATCGGGGAAAGCGACATCGCCGCCAAGACGGCCGTGGCGCTCAAGAACATCATCCCCACCCGCGAGACCTTCCGGCACATCGCCGGAACGGTGCTGCGCTCCACCTTTCTCGGCGCCTTCATCGGCTGTGTTCCGGGCGCCGGCGCCGATATCGCCGCCTTTGTCGCCTACAACGAGGCCAAGCGCTTCAGCAAACACCCCGAGAATTTCGGCAAGGGCGAGGTTCTGGCGGTCGCGGCCTGTGAATCCGGCGCCAACGGCTGCACCGGCGGCGCCATGCTGCCGATGCTCACCCTCGGCGTGCCCGGTGACGCCGTCACCGCGGTGATGCTCGGGGCGCTGACCATCCAGGGCATGCAGCCCGGGCCGCTGCTGTTCCGCGACCACGCCGACAAGGTGTTCACCCTGTTCGCCGGCATGCTGTTCTGCTATGTCATCATGCTGGCCATGGGGCTGGGTTCGCTGCGCTTCATCGGCAAGCTGTTGCAGATGCCGAAATCCGTGCTGACGCCGCTGATTCTGGCGCTGTCCATCGTCGGCTCCTATGCCATCAACAACAACACCTTCGACATCGGCATCATGCTGGTGTCCGGCGTCATCGGCTATGTCATGCAGAAATACGACTTTCCGCCCTCCCCGGTGGTGCTGGCGCTGATCATGGGGCCGATGGCGGAGTCCAACTTCCGCCGGGCCCTGACCATGACCGGCGGCAGTTACGATTTCCTGTGGACACGGCCCATCACCGTCGGCTTCCTGCTGCTGGCCGCCGCCTCGCTGCTGCTGCCGGTGGTCCGCTATCTGCTGGCCAGACGCCGGAGCCGCGCCGCGGCGGCATAACGCCCGCCGCCTGAGAAAGGGCCCCCACCCGGTGGACACGGTGGACACCTTGGACACGGTGGACTTGGTGGACGACCGCCGGCGCCAACGGTTGAAGTGTCCACGGCAGGCGTCGCCGTCACCCCCGGGCGTCAGCGAAGCAATCCAGTATCGCCGCCACTCCACCGGTTGGGATGTCACACGGCCGGCGCCGCGTCACGTCGACCGGTGGTACAGGCGGCAAAGGTTTTACCGTGCGGAGTCTGCAACACATGCGACAATTCTATCGCGTATTCCCGATTCGTGACACACTGTGCCGCGAATTGAGTTGGTCGCATTATCGCCTGTTGATGCGTATTGAGGACGAGCGCAGGCGATAACTCTCTCTTCGCTTTTTCGTTGGACAAGCGGCCCTGTTTCGGTTTAGCACGGGAGCCCGCCCGTATTCCGCACCGGAGGTTGTCATGGCCCGCGTGTCGTTTGACGTCATCAAGAGCAAGCTGCCGAAATCCAGAAATCCTCTCACCTGGTTCAAAAGCGACAAGGTGAAGGTGGCGGTGATCCGCTTCAACGGCGTCATCGGCCGCTCCGCCTCGCGCTTCGACAAGGGGCTGGATTACGAATCCCGCCGCGAGGCCATCGAGGAAGCCTTTGAAACCAAAAAACTCAAGGCGGTGGCGATGCTTGTCAACTCCCCCGGCGGCTCTCCCGCCCAGTCGCACATGATCGCGGCGCGTATCCGCGAGCTGGCCGATGAGAAAAAGGTGCCGGTCTATGCCTTTGTCGAGGACGTCGCAGCGTCGGGCGGCTACATGCTGGCCTGCGCCGCTGACGAAATCTGGGCTGACCCGACCTCCATCCTCGGCTCCATCGGCGTTGTCAGCGCCGGGTTCGGCTTCACCGGCCTGCTGGAAAAGGCGGGCGTCGAGCGCCGCCTCTACACCGCCGGGCGCAACAAGGCGATGCTGGACCCGTTCAGCCCGCAAAAACCCGAGGATGTCGAGCATCTCAAGGCGCTGCAGCAGCAGATTCACGAATTTTTCATCGGCTTTGTCAAGGCGCGGCGGGGCGACAGGCTGAAGGACGACCAAGAGGACCTGTTCACCGGCGCCTTCTGGGTGGGCGACGAGGCGCAAAAGCGCGGCCTGATTGACGGCTTCGGCAGCCTCGACGGCGTGCTGAAGGAGAAATTCGGCGATAAACTCAGCCTCGTCCGCGTCGGCGAGGAGAAGAAATCCTGGCTCTCCTCGCTGCTGTTCGGCAGCGCGCTCACCGGCGCCGACATCCTCACCGCCATCGACCACCGCTCCCGCTGGAACCGATTCGGCCTGTAGGAGCGCTGGACCGCCCCCGCCGCGCGCGGCCGCGTGGGCCTCCGCGCGACACTCCGCACGTCAACGCCGGGGCTTTTGAGTCCCGCCCGGCAAGTTATCCACAATGCCTGCAACGCAAGGGTTTCGCGCGACGACCCAAAATTGCGCAAAATTGTTGTTGCATCAATGTCACTTTTGATGTACGTTAATCAGAAATGAGGGAGGGGATAGTTCAATTCCCCATATAATTTTGATGTAATCTCGCCAACAGTTGATATCCAAATAACTGATATATAACGGTTTTTAGTTGGCGTTCGGCAATTTATCAACGTCCATCAAGTTTTGATGGAAATACATCATTTTGCGCCGTCCGCTGCCGGGGTCGAACCCCCGGCGCCGCGACGGCAAACGGGACGGGAGACACCCATGCGCACAACCATCCAGGACGTGGCCCGCCATGCCGGCGTCAGCGTCGCGACGGTGGACCGCGTGCTCAACGGGCGTCCCATGGTGCGCAGCCGCACCGTCGACAAGGTCCGCGACGCCATGAAGGCGCTGAACTACCGCCCGGACATCTTCGCCGCCAACCTCTCCCGCAAGCGCGTCTACCGGTTCCTGTTCCTGCTGCCGCAACGCCGCTCCAGCTTCATGAAGCAGCTGACGGCCGACGTGGCGCTGGCCGCCGAGCATTTCAGACCCGGGCGCATCGAGATTGAAACCCGCTTTTTCGAGGATTTCAACGGCCCGGCCCTCGCCGCGACGCTGGACGCCGTCAGCCCGGCCGACCATGACGGCATCGCCGTTTATTCCCTGGATCTGCCCGGGGTTCAGCCCGCCCTCAACCGCTGCGTCGAGCGCGGCGTGAAGGTGGTGACCCTGGTGTCGGACCTGCCCGCCTCCGCCCGCGCCCATTTCATCGGCCCGGACAACGTCGTCGCCGGACGCCTCGCCGGGCGTCTCATCGGCCGCTTCACCGCCGGGCGCCGAGGGAATGTCGCCTTCATCGCCGGCTCCATGACGCTGCGCGACCACGTGGAACGGCATCTGGGCTGCGAACAGGTGCTGCGCGCCGAATTTCCCGATGCGAAATTGCTGCCGGTGGTGGAGGGGTATGACGACACCGAACGCACCGCCACCGTCACCCGCTCACTGTTTGACCGCTTTGACGCCCCTGACCTCATGGCCATCTATTCCATGGGCGCCGGCAACCAGGGGCTGATCCGGGTGATGGAGCGCATTCCCCGCGGCAAGCCCGTCGTCATCGCCCATGAACTCACCGAACACACCCGCCGCGCCCTCGTCAACGGCACCATCGACGCCCTGCTCTCCCAGGATACCAAACAGGAGGTGCGGGCCGCCGTACGCGTGCTGCAGGCGCTCAGCGACAACGAGGAAGTTGAATTCAACATGGAACGGGTCCGCCTGGATCTGTTCTTTCCCGACAACCTGCCGTGACAGAAGTCGGATAATATGCACACCATGAAGGACAAAGGGGCCGCCAATGACTGAGCCGTATTTCGACAAAATCGACGTGATCCGCTATGAAGGGCCGGAAAGTGACAATCCGCTTGCGTTTCATCACTACAACCCCGACGAGGTCATCCTCGGCAAGCCGCTGAAAGAGCAGCTGCGCCTCTCCATCGCCTACTGGCACACCTTCTGCTGGCAGGGTACCGACATGTTCGGCGCGCCGGCCTTCAACCGCCCGTGGTTCTCGGGCGGCGACCCGCTGGACCTGGCCAAGGCCAAGGCCGATGTCGCCTTCGAGTTCTTCAGGAAAATCACCGTGCCGTTCTATTGCTTCCATGATGTGGATGTGGCGCCGGAGGGGGCCAACCTCAAGGAATATATCCACAACATGGCGGTGATGACCGATGTGCTGGCGAAAAAGCAGCAGGAGAGCGGCATCAAACTGCTGTGGGGCACCGCCAATGTGTTCACCAATCCGCGCTACGGCGCCGGCGCCTTCACCAATCCGGATCCGGACATCTGCGCCATGGCCGCGGCGCAGGTCGTCGCCGCCATGGGCGCCACCCACGCGCTCGGCGGTGAAAACTACGTGCTGTGGGGCGGCCGCGAGGGCTATGAAACCCTTCTCAACACCGACCTCAAGCACGAGCGCGAACAGGCCGGGCGCTTCCTGCAGCTGGTGGTGGCGCACAAGCACAAAATCGGCTTCAAGGGCACCATCCTCATCGAACCCAAGCCCCAGGAGCCGACCAAGCACCAGTATGATTACGACGTCGGCACCGTTTACGGATTCCTCAAGCAGTTCGGGCTGGAGAACGAAGTCCGCATCAATATCGAGGCCAACCACGCGACGCTGGCCGGGCATTCCTTCCAGCATGAAATCGCCATGGCGATAGCCCTGGGCGCCTTCGGCTCGGTGGACGCCAACCGCGGCGACCCGCAATGCGGCTGGGATACCGACCAGTTCCCCAACAGCGTCGAGGAAAACGCCCTGGTGCTCTATGAAATCTTCAAGGCCGGCGGCTTCACTACCGGCGGTTTCAACTTCGATGCCAAGGTACGCCGCCAGAGCACCTGCCGTTATGACCTCTTCCACGGCCATATCGGCGCCATGGACGTGCTGGCGGTTTCAGCGAAAATCGCCGCCAAAATGGTGGAGGACGGCAAGCTGGCCGCCGCCGTTTCCAAGCGTTACGCCGGTTGGGACGGCGACCTGGGCAAGAAGATTCTCTCCGGCGGGATGAGCCTCGCCGACATCGCCGCCTTCGCCGACGAGAAGGGCCTCGACCCGAAACACAGCAGCGGGCGGCAGGAAAAACTGGAAAACCTGGTCAACCGTTACATTTTCGGGTGACCGGGTGGTTCCCGCCGGGATCGGAGCGGCCGCCCCCGGGCGATCTCTCTCACCGCTCCGGTCCGCCGGCGGGAGCACCAAGACAAACAAAAACAACAACCGGGGAGGACATCCGGCATGTATGTTGGGATAGATCTTGGAACATCAGGCCTGAAAGCCGTCATTCTCAGCGAAAACGGCGAGGTTGTCGCCACCGCCGCCGAGCCGTTGCCCATTTCCCGGCCCAAGCCGTTGTGGTCGGAACAGGACCCGGCCGACTGGGCTGCGGCGATGCACAAGGCGATGCATGCCCTCAAACGCGGGCATGACCTCTCGGCCGTCAAGGCCGTCGGCCTCACCGGGCAGATGCACGGCGCCGTCCTGCTCGACAAGGCGCACACCGTACTGCGCCCCGCCATCCTGTGGAACGACGGCCGCAGTTTCAAGGAATGCGCCGAGCTCGAGGCGCTGGTGCCGCGCTCCCGCGCCATCACCGGCAACCTGATGATGCCGGGCTTCACCGCCCCCAAGCTGAAATGGGTGCAAACCCACGAGCCGGACGTTTTCGCCCGTGTCGACAAAGTGCTGCTGCCCAAGGATTACCTGCGTCTCCTGATGACCGGGGACTTCGCCTCCGACATGTCCGACGCCGCCGGCACCATGTGGCTCGATGTCGGCCGGCGGAATTGGAGCGACGAGCTCCTCGCCGCCTGTGATTTGAGCCGCGCCCATATGCCGACGCTGTTCGAGGGCAACGCCGTCACCGGCAGGCTGACGCCGGAGGTGGCGGCGGACTGGGGCATGAACCGGGTGCCGGTGGTCGCCGGCGGCGGCGACAATGCCGCCGGGGCCGTCGGCGTCGGCCTGTGCAGCGCCGGTCAGGCCATGCTGTCGCTGGGCACCTCCGGGGTCTATTTCGTGGTCAGTGACGGCTTCCGCGCCAATCCGGAGCGGGCGGTGCACAGCTTCTGCCACGCCCTGCCCGAAACCTGGCACCTGATGTCGGTGATGCTGAGCGCCGCCGCCTGCCTGGACTGGGCCTGCCGCCTCACCCGCACCGCCGACGTCGCGACGCTCATCGCCGAAGTGGAGAACGGCGCCGAACCGGCGACCCCACTGTTTTTTCTGCCCTATCTCTCCGGTGAGCGCACGCCGCACAACAACCCCGACGCCAAGGGCACCCTGCACGGCTTCACCCATGAGCACGGCCCCGAAGACGTGGCGCGCGCCGTGTTGGAGGGCGTGGGCTTCGGCCTTGCCGACGGCATGGACGCCCTGCACGCCACCGGCCTGAAGCCGCACAGCATCACCCTCATCGGCGGCGGCGCCCGCAGCCGCTTCTGGCGGCAGATGCTGGCCGACATCACCGGTGAAACCCTGGATTACCGCAGCGGCGGCGAAACCGGTCCGGCGCTGGGCGCCGCACAGCTCGCCCGTCTCTCCGCCCACCCGGGCGTCTGGCCCGACGAACTCATTCCGCAACCGCCCCTCGTGGAAACCCACCGCCCCAATCCGGAACGGCACAGGCTTTACCGGGAGCGGCTTGCGACTTTCCGCGCGCTTTACCGGCATTTGTCGCAACTTGAATAGGTCAGGATTTTTTTGTGACGCCCCGGCAGGGTGCATTTTCAAAAACTGCAACACCGTGAAAGGAACTTCTTCTTACGGACACGACTGAACAACGAAACAACAAACACGACCGCGGCAACACGATCGACAAACCATCTACCTGTAATTTCTTTTTTTCAACCACCATGGGGATCATCATGAAACTAGGCACGTTATTGTTTACCGTATGCGCTTCTCTGGCTCTGACCGGCGCCGTCTCCGCCGCCGACCTCACCATCGGCATGTCCATCGATGACCTGCGCCTCGAGCGCTGGCAGAAGGACGCGAGCATCTTCACCAAGAAGGCCGAGGAACTCGGGGCTAAGGTGATGGTGCAATCCGCCAACGGCAACGAGCAGGCGCAGATTTCGCAAATCGAGACGATGATCAACCAGGGCGTCAACATTCTGGTCATCATTCCCTACAACGGCGACGCGCTGTCCAACGTCATCAAGGAAGCCAAGGCCGAGGGCATCAAGGTCGTCGCCTATGACCGCATGATCAACAACGCCGATATCGATTTCTACATCTCCTTCGACAACACCCGCGTCGGCGAAATGCAGGCCCAGGGACTGGTCGACGTCAAGGCTGAAGGGAACTTCTTCCTGATGGGCGGCGCCCCCACCGACAACAACGCCAAGCTGGTGCGCAACGGCCAGATGAAGGTGCTGCAACCCTTGATTGACAGCGGCAAAATCAAGATCGTCGGCGATCAGTGGGTCGATTCCTGGCTTGCTGAAAACGCCCTGAAAATCATGGAAACCGCCCTCACCGCCAATGACAACAAGATTGACGTCGTCGTCGCCTCCAATGACTCCACCGCCGGCGGCGCCGTTCAGGCGCTCAACGCCCAGGGTCTTGCCGGCAAGACGCTGATTTCCGGCCAGGATGCCGACCTTGCGGCCATCAAGCGCATCGTTGAGGGCACCCAGACCATGACGGTCTACAAGCCCATCGACAAGCTCGCCAACAACGCCGCCGAGAACGCCGTGAAACTGGCCAAGGGCGAAGCGCCCGAAACCAACGCCACGCTGGCCAACGGCGCCAAGGACGTCCCGTCGCTGCTGCTGGACCCGATCATCGTCACCAAGGCCAATGTCGACGAGACCGTGATCAAGGACGGCTTCCAGAAAAAAGAAGACGTCTACGGCAAATAATGCCGCATGACAAGGGGCCGGACCGGGTTTTGCCGGACCGGCTCCTTTCCCGCATTTCACTCCGCGGGGAGTATGTGACCGCATGACAAAAACCAACCCCAACCGCCTCCTTTTCAAACACCTATAATTCCAAGGAATTCGACCACACGGGGGGAACTGTTGATGGACTACCTTCTCGAAATGAACGGCATCACCAAGATGTTCGGTTCGTTCAAGGCCGTGGACAACGTCACGCTGAAGGTGAAGCGGGGGGAAACCCTGTCGCTCTGCGGCGAGAACGGCTCCGGCAAAAGCACCCTGATGAAGGTGCTGAGCGGCCTCTACCCCTACGGCGACTGGGACGGGGAGATCCTGTTTGACGGCAAGCCGCTGAAAGCCGCCACCATCCACGACACCGAAGACATCGGCATCGGCATCATCCACCAGGAACTGGCGCTGGTCAAACAGATGACGGTGCTGGAAAACATGTTTCTCGGCATGGAATGGGCCAACCACGGCGTCATGGATTATGACCGCATGTATCTGCGCTGCCGGGAAATGCTGCAAAAGGTCCGGCTGGACGTCGACCCCCATGCCGTCATCGGCGAACTGGGCCTGGGGCAGCGCCAGCTGGTGGAAATCGCCAAGGCGCTGGGCAAGAACCTGCGCCTGCTGATTCTCGATGAGCCGACGGCGTCGCTCACCGAGAAGGAAACCGACATTCTGCTCAACATCATCCGCGAGCTGCACCAACAGGGCATCACCTGCATCTACATCTCCCACAAGCTCAACGAGGTCAAGGCGATCTCCGATACCGTCTGCATCATCCGCGACGGCGTGCACATCGCCACCGAGCCCGCCGCCTCGCTCACCGAGCAGGATATCATCGCCAAAATGGTCGGGCGCGAGCTCAAGGACCTCTACCCCCACGAGGAGCACGGCATCGGCGACGAGGTGCTGCGGGTGGAGCATCTGACGGCGTGGCACCCGGTCTACCACCATATCCGCCGCGTCGACGACGTGTCCTTTGCCTTGCACAAAGGCGAAATCCTCGGCGTCGCCGGGCTGGTCGGCTCCGGCCGCACCGATGTCGCCCAATGCCTGTTCGGCTGCCATCCCGGACGCTCGGAAGG
>JAISTL010000188.1 GCA_031272615.1 Methylobacteriaceae bacterium
TCCTTTGTCGCGCCGTGCCAGTGCTTGACATTGGCGGGGATCGTCAGCGCATCGCCGGGCAGGAGCGGCCGCGCGTCCTTGCCCCACTCCTGATACCAGCCTCTGCCGTAGGTGCAGAGCAGGACCTGGCCGCCGCCCCCGGTCGCTTTGTGAATATGCCAGTTGTTGCGGCAACCGGGTTCGAACGTGACATTGAAAACCGGCAAATCGCCGTCCGTCAGCCGTTTCAGATAACTTTGCCCGACAAAATACCGCGCGAACGCGTCATTGGGCTCGCCTATGGGGAAAATCCCGGGATTTTGCGGAGGCGCGGCCGGGTCCGGCTCCGTCTCCGGTTCCGCCCATATGTCTTTTGCCAGGCGGAACGCCGCCCACGCCTTCGGCCAACCGCTGTAAAACGCGAGATGAGTCAGCGCCTCGGCGATGACCTCTTTTGTGACGCCGTTTTGCTTCGCCTTGCGCAGGTGGAACGAAAGCGAGGAATCGAATATCCCGCCCGTCAGAAGCGCCGTGACGGTAATCAGGCTGCGGTCCCGCGGGGAGAGTTGCGTTTCCCGTGACCACACCTCGCCGAACAGCACATCATCATTCAACCGGGCGAACGTCGGCGCGAACGAACCGAGCGCGTCCTGTCCCGCTGTCACTTTTTCCATTGCAGTTATCCTCCGTTTTGAAATGCCGGGTTCCCCCCACGGGTGTCTCGCAGGCCCGACAGTACAAAGCTTTCGCCGCCGCTTCGCCGCTTCCCGACGACGCCCCGGTGATGATGAAGACTTTATCTTTGACGGCCATGACGGGTCTCCCCGGAAAATACGGTTGTTACGGCTTCCGGATACGGTTTTTGTCGAGCCAGTTGCCGATGTCGCCCTTCAGCGACGAACCGCCGGAATAATGGACTGATAACGCTTCACCCATATCGGCGTCGGGCGCGAGTTTGGAAATGGCGGTCAGGCTTTGCCCCAACCGTCCGCCGCCGTGACTGCAAAACGGAATGATGGTTTTCCCGGCAAAGTCGTACTCCTCCAGAAATGTGGCGATCGGCATCGGAATGGACGCCCACCAGTTCGGATAACCGAGAAGAACCGTATCGTACTGTTCCATGTTTGCCACACGGTTTGCGAGTTTCGGTCTTGCCTGCGCGTTCTGGTCGCGTTGGGCTTCGTCGAGTACGGTGTTGTAGTCGCTGGAATACGGCTCGACCGGGGTGATCGCGAACAAATCCGCGCCTGTCTGCCGTTGTATTTCCTCGGCAACCCCCTTGGTGTTGCCGCCCCATGAGAAATAGGCGATCAACACTTTACCGTCGGCGGAGGTTTTGGCGGTTCGCGCCGCCGCACCTCCGACGACGCCTTTGCCCTCAGCGGCATTCAACACAAGCCTGATACCGATGTTGAAACTGCCCCTGTCGGCCGCCATGGTCGCCCGGTAGGCGCAGCGCATATTCTTGGCGAAGTCGTTCCAGCCGCCGCCGCGATAGACGCGGAGGGTTCCCGACGCAGGGCCGGCCGGGTCGGTTTGCGGCGCGGCATCATAGGCGCCGTAGTAATCCCAGACCCATTCGCCGACGTTGCCGTGCATGTCGTGCAGCCCATACGCATTGGGCGCAAAACTGCCGACATCCACCGTCTTCTGGCGGTAAAGGCCCGGCTTCGTCTCAAGCGACCCTTGCGAAAAGTAATTGTCTTCGATTCGATACGGGTAATGACCGTAATAGTTCGCCTCGTCGGCGCTGATGGAATGTTCGGTATTGAACGGCGTGGTCGTGCCGGCGCGACAGGCGTATTCCCACTCGGCTTCGGTGGGCAGGCGGTATCCGTTTGCGGCTCTGTCCCACCTCACGGCCGTGGTGTCGATGGTGTAAACCGGCGTCAATCCGTCCCTTTGGCTGAGAGCGTTGCAAAACGCGACGGCTTGCAGCCACGACACGTTTTCGACCGGCAGAGTTTCGCCGGAAAAGGACGCGGGGCTGTTGCCGAGCACATCCCGGTACTCCTTCTGCGTCACCTCACGGCGGCCGATGTAAAAATCGCTCACGGTCACCCTATGACGCGTTTCGTCCGCGCCGCGCCACGCTTCCGTATCCGGACTTCCCATATCGAAAGAACCGCCCCTGACCAGGACAAAACCATCCGGAATTTCGGCAGACGCCGTTTCCGCCCCGGTCACTTGCGGCGGGGCGGGCTGTCCGCAGGCCGTCACCAAGGATAACGCCGCCAGCAACGTCAGTTGAACAGCTGACAGGGATGCAGAGAATCGCTTCACCTTGAATATCTCCCCCAGTATGAACCCGCGCGTTCCTGAACAAAAAAGGCATTCCCGATGGAATGCACGCAGCATTACCCCAACCAATAGAAATGTCCAATACTTATATCGTATGTCTGATTATGCCTTAAAGGCATTTCTCAGATGGTCAAGAAGCGCGCTCGTCGCCCGGGGCTGCATAAGGCTCTTTTTCCAAACCAGAAGCGATGTCGATTGCGTTTGGGGGAACAGAGGGACAAAAGAGAGGTTCTCGTAAACCGTGTCCAGTTTCAGGCAAAACGCCACCCCCATTTTTCGCTGAACCATAATCGCGATATTGTAGATGAGATTGTAACCACCGGCGATTTCAACCGAGTCGTACAACCCGCCGAACCAGTTCGAGATCGGACTTTGCAGGGCGGCGCGATTGGGGATGAACAGCGGCTGCCCGACAAGGTCTTGCGGCGCAATCGTTTTCAGTTTTGCCAAATCGGAGTCGTTGTGAACCAGAATACCCCAGACTTCCTTTGCGGGCAGTCGCAGAAACTCGTACTTTCCGATGTCGACAGGCTCCAGCAGCAGCCCGAGATCGAGCAGGCCCTTTTCAATCCGCTCCCTGATGTCGTCCGCGTCGCCGCTGTGGATATCGAAGCGGACCGCGGGATGGTGCAGTCGAAAAGATGAAAGCAAACCGGACAAATGGGTGAAGGAATTCAACTCGCCGCTGCCGATGGCGATATCTCCCGAGAGCTGTTCATCCCCCCGGGAGAACTCATGTCTGGTTTTGTCCGCAAGGGAAACGATTTCCTGCGCGCGGCGCTGCAGCAGCATGCCGTCCTCGGTGAGAATGATTCTGTGATTGCTTCGCTCGAACAGCTTCACGCCAAGCTCGTCCTCGAGCTGCTGCAGCTGGCGCGAAAGAGTGGGTTGCGTGACGTGCAGCAGCGCCGCGGCTTTTGTGATGTTGCTTTCTCTGGCAACCATCAGAAAGTAATTCAAGACGCGAAGTTCCATACGGGTCTCCCGGTTTTCGGAGAGTATAATCCGCATAAAAATACGCCGTCAACATTTCTGATGATTGGAAATGCCTGTTCACTATGACACGGAAACATATTTGCCGGGGGAAACCACCGGCGCCGAAAAAAGAGGCCGCGCGCGGCGGCCTCTCGTGGTCACATTGCCGTAAACCCGCGCCTCAGTGGCCGAGGTTCAGGTCGCGGAAGAAGTCGTTGCCCTTGTCGTCGGTGACGATGAAGGCCGGGAAATTCACCACCTCGATGCGGTAAATGGCTTCCATGCCCAGTTCCGGATATTCGATGAGCTCCACCTTGGTGATGCAGTCCTTGGCGAGGCGCGCCGCCGGGCCGCCGATGGAGCCGAGATAGAAGCCGCCGTGCTTCTGGCAGGCGAGGCGCACCTGGTCGGAGCGGTTGCCCTTGGAGAGCATCACCATGGAGCCGCCGAGTTCCTGGAACTGATCGACGTAGCTGTCCATGCGTCCGGCGGTGGTCGGGCCGAAGGAGCCCGCCGGCAGGCCCGCCGGGGTCTTGGCCGGCCCGGCATAGTACACCGGGTGGTTCTTGAAGTACTCGGGCATCGGTTCGCCGCGCTCGATGCGCTCGCGAATCTTGGCGTGGGCCAGGTCACGGGCGACGATCACCGGGCCGTTGAGCGACAGCCGGGTGCGGATCGGATATTTGGAAAGCTGGGCCAGAATTTCCGGCATCGGTTTGTTGAGGTCGATGGCCACCGCCTCGCCGCCGAGGCTCTTCTCGTCGATATCCGGCAGGTATTTGGCCGGGTCCGTTTCCAGCTGTTCGAGGTAGACGCCGCCTTTGGTGATTTTGGCCTTCATCTGGCGGTCGGCGGAGCAGGAAACGCCGATGCCCACCGGCAGGGACGCGCCGTGGCGCGGCAGGCGCACCACCCGCACATCGAGGCAGAAATACTTGCCGCCGAACTGGGCGCCGATGCCGAAGCCCTGGGTCATTTTCAGGATTTCCTGTTCCAGCTCCAGGTCGCGGAAGGCGTGGGGATTCTCCGAACCCTTGCCGGGCAGGCCGTCGAGATATTTGGTGGAGGCCAGCTTCACCGTTTTCAGGTTCATTTCCGCCGTCAGGCCGCCGATGACGATGGAGAGGTGATAGGGTGGGCAGGCGGCGGTGCCGATGGTGAGAATCTTCTCTTTCAAAAACGCCAGCAGCCGGTCATGGGTGAGAATCGACGGCGTCGCCTGGAACAGGAACGTCTTGTTGGCCGAGCCGCCGCCCTTGGCGACGAACAGGAACTTGTAGGCGCTCTCGCCCTCGGAATAGATCTCGATTTGCGCCGGCATGTTGTTGGCGGTGTTCTTCTCCTGGAACATCGTCAGCGGCGCCAGCTGGGAATAACGCAGGTTCTTCTTCAGATAGGCGTTGCGGATGCCCTCGGCGATGGCGGCTTCGTCGTGGCCGTCGGTCCACACCAGGCGCCCCTTTTTGCCCATGACGATGGCGGTGCCGGTATCCTGACACAGCGGCAGAACACCGCCGGCGGCGATATTGGCGTTCTTCAGCATGTCGTAGGCGACAAAGCGGTCATTGTCCGACGCCTCCGGGTCATCGAGGATGGCGCGCATCTGCTTGAGATGGGCGGGGCGCAGATGATGGTTGATGTCGATGAGCGCGGCCTCGGCGAGATCCCTCAGCGCGGCGCTTTCCACAATCAACACTTCGTTCCCTCCAAGGTTTTCAACCCGGACACCCTGGTCGGTCACTTTGCGGTAGACAGTCGCATCCTCGCCGAGCGGAAACAGCTCCTGATGAACATAGGGAGGAAGGTCGGGCATGGTGTTAACTCCTTGTTTCTATGGGACCCCACCGGTTTGTTATGGTTGTGCGCCGGCCGGACCCCACGGGATATCCGGCCGATACGGAACAGTTTTACATCATTCCAATTCTGAATGACACATGATAATTCGCCGCGCGCGGCAGTTTTGAACGGATAAGCTCATCTGCCGCCGGTCTCAGGCGTGCTCCGCGGGAAGCGCCAGCTCTTTGGTGGCGACAGCGGCGCGAAACGCCGCGTCATGCTCGACGAAGATCATGGTCGGTTTGAAGCTCCGCAACAGGTCCTCAATCTGCATGCGGGAAAACACGTCGATGTAATTCAGCGGTTCGTCCCACAGGTAAAGGTGGGCCGGTTCGCACAGGCTGCGGGCAATCAGCACCTTCTTTTTCTGCCCGGCGCTGTAACCGGACATATCGGCGTCGAACAGAGCCCGGGAGAAATCCAGCTTGCGCAGCACGGTTTTGAACAGGGTTTCACTGATGCCGCAGGCCCGGGCATAGGCGTCGGGCCGGCCCGTCAGGTGCGCCGTTTCCTGCGGCACATGGGAAACCCGCAGCTGCTCCGGCCGGACGATACGCCCGGTGAAGGCGACGGCGTCGCCCAGGATGCGCTTCAGGATGGTGGATTTGCCGCTGCCGTTGCCGCCGACAAGCGCCAGACGGTCGCCCTGCTCCACGGTGAACGTGATGTCGCGGCACACCTGTTTCTCCCCGTAGAACAGCGACACCGCGTCGAAATCCACCAGCCGCCGGGAATGGAACGCCAGCGGCGCGAGCTTCAAATCCTCCACGGATTCCACGTCGCGCAGCAGCCGGGATTTCTCCCCGATGGCCTGCTGCCGGCGGCTGTCGATGGCAAGGGAGCGCTTCATCATCTTGGCCGCCTTGTGGCCGACAAACCCCTTGTCCGGCTTCAGGCCCGAGGCGGCGACGCCGTATTTGGTGTTTTCCACCCGGTCGGACCAGCGCGCCGTGCGCTCCGCCGCCCTGCGCAGGCGGTCGATGTCCTTTTCCAGGCGGCGGTTCTGCTCCGCCTCGAACCGGTTGCGCGCGTCGAAATTGCGCTGCCATGACGAAAACGTGCCGCTTTGCAACTCGATGCCGGTTTTGTTGAGCGCCATGATGTGGTCGACACAGCCGTCGAGAAACCGGCGGTCATGGGAGACCAGGATGAACCCGTCCTTGCGTTTCAGGTAGGCGGAGACGAGCCGCCGGCAGTGTTCGTCCAGATGGTTGGTCGGCTCGTCGATCAGCGGAAAGCGGCTGTCGTCGGTAAAGAGCGCCGCCAGCAGCACCTTGGTGCGTTCGCCGCCGGACAGTGTGTCGAACGGCTGTTCCAGCGCCTCTTCCGCCACGGCGAGCAGCGAGAGTTCCCGCTCCAGACGCCACGACGGGGCCTCCGGCGCAACCACGGCCAGAACCTGCCGCGCGCTCAGCCCGGCCGGCGCCTCCTGCGGGAAGAAGCCGAAGGCGGTGGACGCGGAAACCGCGCCGTCAGCGGGGAGGGCGCCCATCAGCAGCCTGAGGAAGGTGGTTTTGCCGCGGCCGTTGCGGCCGATGAGGCCCAGCTTCCACGCCGTGTCGATGTGCGCGTCGACGTTTTGAAAAACGAAGTCGTTGCCGCCGTCATAGGCGAAGGACAGCTTGGAAACGATGATGGCGGACATGGAGAAGACCTCCCGGCGAACAGTGTGGGGGCGGGGTCCGATTCGAACAAGCTGGAAGGGAGCGAACACGCCTTCGCCGCCGACAGTGAACCGGACTCCGCCAAACTCGGCGCGCGCCCGCATGAGCGGCGCCCGCACCCGAAACGTTTCAGCGGAAAGGACGGATCACATCGGTCAAACTCCTCGAGACTAACGGTTCATCAATCGTCTGGCAGCATCGGGCCGGAATTTCAACCGGCCCGCAGGGAGCGCCCGGTCAGGCGCGGGAGTTGAGGTGTGCAAAGGCCTGTTCGAGGTCGTTTCTGATGTCGTCCATGTCTTCAAGGCCGATTTGCAGACGCAGGCCGCGCACGTTCGGGTCCCAGCGAGTCGCGGTGCGGTACTCGGCGCAGTTGAACGGGATGATCAGGCTCTCGAAACCGCCCCACGAATAGCCCATGGAGAACAGCGCGAGGCTGTTGAGGAAACGCGCCTCGTCATCGCGGCTGTAACCGTCTTTGAGCAGCACCGAGAACAGGCCGGAGGAGCCCTTGAAATCCCGTTTCCAGAATTCGTGGCCGGGGCAGCTCGGGAAGGCCGGATGCAGCACCGTCGCCACCTCCGGGCGCTGCTGCATCCAGCGGGCGATGTCCAGTCCGCGCCGTTCCGCTTCCCTCAGCCGCAACCCCATGGTGCGCAGCCCCCGCAGCGCCAGAAAGCAATCCTCGGCGCCGGGCAGCATGGCCATGGAGTCGTAGGTTCTGCGCAAATTCGGCCAGTGCCGCTCATTGGCGGAGACGAGGCCCAGCAGCAGGTCCGAATGGCCGGAGAGATATTTGGTGCCCGCCTCGATACTGATATCGACGCCGAAGTCGTGGGCGCGGAAATAGAGGGGTGTCGCCCAGGTATTGTCGATGAGGGTCGCCAGGTTGTGCTGACGCGCCGCCGCGACAATCGCCGGAACATCGTGAACCTCGAAGCTCTGTGACCCCGGGGCTTCCATGAAAACCGCCGCCGTTTCGGGGCGGATCAGCTCTTCGATGCCGGCGCCGATCAGCGGGTCGAAATAGGTTGTCGAGACGCCGAGTTTCTTCAGCATTCCTTCGCAGAAGTTGCGTGTCGGCCGGTACACAG
>JAISTL010000202.1 GCA_031272615.1 Methylobacteriaceae bacterium
CGATTACAACTCAGTGTTTCTTGTTTTTTTTTATTTTTTTTTAACAAAGATTCCCCTTGCCTGCCGCCCCCACCCCACCCAAGGCGGGCGGAACCGTGTCCACCACCGTCCACCACGCCTTACCGCGCCGCTTTGCGCGCTTCGGCCAGCAGCTTTTCGGCGCGGGCGAGGCGTTCGGCGGCTTCGGCCTTCAGGCGGCGGATTTCGGCGTCGGCCAGGGCGTCGACTTCCGGCGCGGGTTCGGCCGGCGGCGGTTCGAGGGCGCGCAGCAGCGTCTCCTTGTTGCTGAGCGACGAGGCCAGGATCAGCAGCTTGGGCGGAACCGGCACGCCGCGCCCGGCCAGCTCGGCCAGGGTGCGGAACTCCTCGAACTGCGTCGTGGCCGCAAACGGCGCGCGTTCCACCACCAGGTCGACGCCGGTTTCCGCCAGGCGGGTGCGCTGCAGCGGCGCGCCGCTCACCGGGTCGATGAGCGGAACACCGTCGGCGTCGACCACCGGCTCGTTGAGGCGGATGAAGCGCGCCGCGCCGACATCATCGGTGACGCGCACGAACATCGGCGCCGTCCAGAACTGGCGGGCGCGGGCCCACACCTGCCGGTAGACGCGCAGCACCCAGTCGTTATGGGCGGAAAACAGCGTCGCCAGTTCCGCCATGCCCGCCTGCTGCCGGGCCAGCACGGCGCGGCCCGACGCCGCGGTCTCCTCGCCGTCACGCCCGACAAGCGCCGGCGTCGGCCCCAGGCGGTCGAGGAACGCCTTGGCCTCGGTGAGCAGTTCGCCCTGCCCCGCGGCTTCAACGCCGTTGTCGATGATGCCGATATCCTGCCCCCACACGGCGTTGGCGGCCAGCACCACCTCGCCGTCCGGGCGGCTCAGGGCCTGGCGCAGTTCCCCCGGGTTGCGGGTGGTCAGCGCGCCCTCCCGGCGGAACATCTGCCGGGTGTGCAGCATGTGCAGCAACCGCGAGCGGCGGCGGTTGATTTCGTCCTGCGGCGAGCGCATGTCGCGCACCACGCCGTAGCGGGCGTTGTCGCGGCCGATATAGGCCGACACCGCCTCGATGGGGCAGGCCGGCGCGCCGTCGGCGTCCCGGGAGGGCGAGTCACCGCAGCGGATGAGGCCGCCGCCGGTGAACACGGCGTGGCGCCACACGCCGCCCTCGCGGTGGTACATCTCCACCGCCAGCACCCGGCGGCGGCGGCTGTCGGCCCAGGCGGAGCGGGGACGGTCAGCGAAGCCGTCATCGGCGGAAAACGCGCCCTCCAACGCATCGCGCGCCGCCTCGCCATAGAGCGCCAGCAGGTCGCCGGCATCCAGCCACTGGGCGGTGCCGAGATAGCGGGCGTCGGAAAAGTCACTCTCGCGGGAGAACGGGTCATGGAAGAAATTCTCCCAGCGCAGGCGGCGCACGCGGATATCCGGCCGGCCGCCGGCGCCCCCCGCCTCCACCTCGATGAGCGCCGCGCCGGAGCCGCCGACAAGCATGTCGCGCAGCACATCGACGCGGGTTTTGTCAAACCGGTTGATATCGGCGACAAAGCGCAGCGTGTCGGTGGCGACGGAGGCGGCGGCCTCGTCGGCGGGGGTGCGCGGCCAGGCGCGCGGCGACGTCTGGGTGTTCTCCTCGACGCCGCACAGCGCCTCCACCTTGGCGCGCACCAGGTTGAAGGTCACCGCCGGCTGGCCGCGGCGGCGGAACTCGGCAAGCTCCGCGTCGGACCACTGGCGGCCGTGGTAATAGTCAAAATCGGTTTCCGCCTCCTGACGGGCGGCGGCGTCCATCCGCCGCGCCTCGTCGAACAGCGCCTTGACATGGCTGAGACGGTGTTCGTCCATGATATCGATGTTATTCATGAGTGTGTTCCTTTCGGTTGTTGAAATGGTTTCTGATTCAGGGAATGGTTCAGCGGCGGGCAATCCGCGGCGTGTTGAAGGCCAAAAAACCCAAACAGCCGGACGGGCGCTGTTGCCGACAGGCCGGTTCCCGGGTATACTGCAGCGGTTATTTCCTGATTCGGTTTCATGGGTGCGTTTCGCCCGTCGTTGTTGACCTGGAGCGTGCCATGCCCGATATCCGGGGCTTGTCCCATCCGAGCCGCCATCATGTGCCGGAACCCATCCGGCGGCGCAAAGCCCGTGCGCCGGCCCTGTGGCCGGAACACGACCTTTATGACCAACCGCCGCCGGCGCCCGCATCCCCGCTGCGGCAGGCGAAACGGCCCGCGGACGACACAGGCGTGTTCACGCCCATCGAATTCACCGGCACGGCGGGGGAATACTTCGGCATCTGGATTGTCAACATCCTGCTCACCATCGTGACGGTGGGGTTTTACTCCGCCTGGGCCAAGGTGCGGCGCAAACGCTATTTCTATCCTGAATTCCCGGAAAATGTAGTATACGTTGAGTTATGGCGCTGTTAGTTGAGCGAAGCGGTCATTATGGAGTGATCGATACCGATGGCGGCGAGAATAGTTTTCTGGGTTTTTGTGAGGGGCATCATCACCCTTGTATGATCGGCGAGGGTGACGGCTTTGATTTTACGCAATTCGAGCAGGACTTTTTCGAAGGTCAATTTTTTTGTTTCGGGATTTGATTTGATTTTCCGCAAGAGCCATGAGCGCACGATGAGGGCCAGGAAGCCGATGAAGACCTTTCCTTCGGTGGTTTTGTTGATGTGAGTATGCAACCGTTTGAAATCGAGGGCGTTTTTCAGCTGGTCGAAGTTTTTTTCTATGACGTCCCGTTCGCGATAGATGCGTATCACGTCATCGCTGCTCAGATGTGTGTCGGAACTGAGAATGATGAAGTAACCGGCGCGCTTCAGGCGCTCGTCGATTTTTCCATGGTCGCGCTGGAAACGGATATCCGTTTTGCCTTCCTTTTCGACCATGAAATAGTCTGTGTATTTTTTGGTAATACGGCGGGGCTTGTCCATTTCCGTCAATTCGGCGGACAGCCTCTCGATGCGCGAAAACAGTTCTTTCTCGTCCAACGCCTGCTTTTCCGGATCGAAAAACACGTGTGCGGTCATTGTGACGCCGTATAATTCACAGTCGATCCGTTTGCCGTATATCTCATCTTCGGCGATCCTGTTGGCCGATTTGCGGATATCAGCGCCGTATGTGTCGACGAGGTTTGCCGCGTCAACCCGTCCCGAGGGCAGAGGAACAATGAACGGAAATCCCTGTTTTTTCATGTGCCGCAGGTTGTCTTCGCTGACAAACCCCCGGTCCAGGACAAACCGTACGTTGCCTATGCCGAGGCTCACCGCGTTGCGCAGCATGAAAATCAGGTGGCTCTTGTCCGTGATGCTGCCGCTGTACAGGGTGTAGTAAACCGGAAGAGACGACGTCGCCCCGTAATACATCCCGAGGTTGACCTGCGGCAAGTCGTCGTGATCCCGGTTGTATCCCCACTCGGCAATTTCGATGTCCATCGCCCGCGTCGAAATGGACGTCACGTCGTAGGCGATATACTCCTGTTCGGCCCTGCGTCCGACCCAGTCGGCAAAGAATGCCATGCGCTCGGCATACGTGAGTGACGCAAACATCTCTGCACACCGCCGGTCGTCAAACGGTTCCACAAAGGGGACATCCGTCACATCAAACCAGTCGGCCATGTACATCATGACGTTGCCCTCGCATATCATGTAAAACGAACACGCCAGCATCTCCCGCCATTTCCCGGGGAAACACCTCTGCAGGACCGCCAACAGTCCCGTTTCCCCAGCCACCCGCCAAAGAACGTCAACAGGGCCGAAATCGGATATCCTATGCGGCAAATCATGCGCCGGTACCACATCACCCCCCGCGCCCTGTTCGGGAAAAATCTCAAAGTATCGTTTATTCGGGATGAGCATGCCGGTGGCGCTGTCCTTCTTGCCGATGGCAACTTCGTCGCTCGTCGGCTTGCCGTTCCTGTTCCTGTAAGCCCTGAGCGTATAGTAAACGTACAAAGTCCCGTTGGGCGACTTTTTGAAAGTTATTCTCTTCTTCGGCATGGCAACCGGCTTTGAATAAAGTGACATGACATCCTCCTCCGTATCCTACACTATTATAGGATACAGAGCCGAATGTCAAGCTCTTTCCGCTCATTCCCCAAAAGAAATTAACGAAAAAACCTTATTCAATCAATAACTTGAAACTCGTCGCCGACCACACCAGCCAACGCCCAAACCACCGTATACTACTTTTCAAGGGAATTCAGGTTCTATGCCAATACCCATGTGCTGGGCTATTCCCTGGAATACCACGCCACCCCGCAGCAGATACTGATCGGCCGCCTCATCATCGTCGGCTGGCTGGTGCTGCTGGTCATCCTGTGGACCATCGACCGCCGCCTTGGTATCCTTGCCGCGCTGTCGGCGGTGTTCTTTGTGCCGTGGATGATTTCCCGCGGGCTCAAGTTCGCGGCGCGCCATACCAGTTGGCGCAACGTGCGCTTCCGGTTCGCCGGCGGCGGCGGCGGCGCCTTCGTGGCGGGGTTCATCCAAATGCTCGTGACATCGTTTCCCTGGATCCAGCCGCTGGCGTGGCACAGGGCCAACCACTATCTGTATGACAGTCTCAGCTGGGGGCCCGTGTGCTTCAAGGTCCATGCCACCGTCGGCAAGGTGTTTCGCGTCGGGTTGGTCTCACTGGCATGGATGGTCGGCCTTCTTATCGGTGTGTTGGTCGTGGCCTTTGCGCTTACCGTGTTAGGCATGGTCTTTGCGCTCATCCCGAAGGACGGGGGCCAATCCGAACCGCTCGTGATGTTTATTTCCAACGTCACTATATTCATAGGCGCCGTGATCATCGTGGTAAACCTGGCCTGTTACCGCATCCGGGTGTTCAACGCCATCCGCTCGTCGCTGACGGCGACATGGGAACCGGAAAAATGGATCGCCGGCGCCGATTATGCCGCGATGCACCGGCGCGGCGCACCGGCGCCGGGCGCCGTGGTCGCGATGGTGAACAGCCGGATGAGTCCGCGGCACTGGGTGTGGATCTGGACCAGCA
>JAISTL010000237.1 GCA_031272615.1 Methylobacteriaceae bacterium
ACCCCCATATATAGGGGCACGACGCGGAGCCGACTTCGCGGCGGGGGCCGGGTTTGGGCTCATCCGGCGCGAAAATCTTGTGGCAGGGGGCAGGAATTCAAATGCGGAATCCCTATACCGTTCTCGGGGTGGACAAAATGGCGAGCGCGGCGGAAATCAAAAAGGCCTACCGCAAGCTGGCCAAGGCGTTGCATCCGGATTCCAACCGGTCAGACCCGAAGGCCAAGGACAAGTTCGCCGAGGTGAACGCCGCCTACGAGCTTTTGTCGGATCAGGAGAAACGCCGCCAGTTCGACGCCGGTGAAATCGACGCCGACGGCAACCCCAATTTCCGTTACGGCGCGGCGCAGGACAGTTTCTGGCGCAGCCGCGCCGCCGGCGCCGGCGGCAACCCGTTCGGCGGCGGGCAGGGCGGCTTCCGCTTCAGCACGTTCGAGCAGGGTTTCCCCGAGGACGCCGACTGGTTCAAACAGTTTTTCGGCGGCTTCCGTGACGGCAGCACCGCCGAGACCCTGCGTCCGCGGCCGAAGAAAAGCCCCGACGTCGAGGTGACGCTGACGGTGACGCTGGAACAAATCGCCGAGGAAAAGAAGGTGCCGGTGACCGTTCCGGGCGGGCGCAAGGTGGAAGTGGCCCTGCCGCGGGATTTGAAGGACGGGCAGACTGTGCGGCTGCGCGGGCTGGCGCCGCAGGCGGGCACTGCCCCGGCGGGGGACGTGCTGTTGAAAATCGTCATGGCTCCCCACGCCGAGTTCAGGGTTGAAAACGCCAATATCCGCTCCGTTCTGCCGCTCACCATCGTCGAGGCGGTGTTGGGCGCGAGCAAGCGGGTGCACACATTGCGCGGCGATGTGGAACTCACCGTGCCGCCGGGAACGGATTCGGGCAAGGTGTTCCGGCTGCGCCTCAAGGGGCTGCCGACGGGCAAGGGCTACGGCGACCACTTTGCGGCGGTGCAGATTCATCTGCCGGAGGGCGAAGACCCGGATTTGCTCGCCTATGCCCGTAAAAAACGGGGATAACGGCAAATCTCAACGCTTTTGTTACGAATTGAAATAAAAATTTAGCGGTTTTACGGGGCGGAACGGCGGAAATCTGCCGAAAGGGGCTTTTTTCTTGCCCCTCTGTCCGTTAAAGAACTGAACGAATCGACAGACAGAATTGAGTTTATTTCCTTGGGTGACGCAATGGTTTCTACAGCACAACAGACTACGAACGGAATTCTGGCCGGCAAACGCGGGCTGGTCATGGGGGTCGCCAACAATCGGTCCATCGCCTGGGGGATTGCCCGGGCGGCGCGGGACGCCGGGGCCGAACTGGCCCTGACCTATCAGGGAGAGTCCATCAAAAAACGGGTGGAGCCGCTGGCCGGGGAACTCGGCGCGCTGGTGGTCGGGCATTGTGACGTCACCGACGAGGCGACCATCGACGCCGTTTTTGCGGAAATTGAAAAGCGCTGGGGACGCCTGGACTTTCTGGTGCACTGCATCGCCTATTCCGACAAGGAAGAGCTCACCGGCCGCTATGTCGGCACTTCGGCGGAAAACTTCAAGACGTCGCTGCTGATTTCCGCCTATTCGTTCACGGCGGTGGCTGAGCGCGCCGAAAAACTGATGACGGACGGCGGTTCGCTGCTGACGCTCACCTATTTCGGCGCCGAAAAATGGATGCCCCATTACAATGTCATGGGCGTGGCCAAGGCGGCGCTGGAAGCCTCCATCCGCTATCTCGCCGCCGACCTCGGGCCGAACAATATCCGCGTCAACGCCATTTCCGCCGGGCCGATCAAAACCCTGGCCGCTTCAGGCGTCGGTGATTTCCGCTATATTCTCAGGTGGAACGAGCTGAATTCGCCGTTGCGGCGCACGGTGACCATCGAGGAAGTCGGCAAAGCGGCGACGTTCCTGCTGTCCGACATGGGAAGCGCCGTCACCGGCGAGATTCTGCATGTCGACGCCGGATACCACATTGTCGGCATGAAGAACCCCGATGCGCCGGATATGACCAAAGCCCGCGAAGAGTGAAGGAGACGGCCATTCCGACGCCGACCATCTATTTTATCCGTCATGGTGAAACCGACTGGAATGCCGAGGCGCGTCTGCAGGGGCAGCGCAACACCCCGCTCAACCCGCGCGGCCTCAAACAGGCGCGGGAGGTCGGCCGCAAGCTGAAAACCCTGGCGCCGGACCGCGCCCGCCTGGACTTCATCTGCAGCCCGCTGCAGCGCACCCTCGCCACCATGGAGATTGTGCTGGAGGAATACGGCGCGCCGGCGGACGCCTTCCGCACCGACGAGCGGCTGAAGGAAATCGCCTTCGGCGCCTGGGAGGGCAAGACGTGGCCGGAAATCGCCGCCGAATACCCGCAGGAGCTGGAGGAGCGGCGCAAGGACCGCTGGTATTATTCACCCCCCGGCGGCGGCGAGAGTTACGCCATGGTGCAGAACCGCGTCATGGACCTGGTGCGCGAGCTCAGGCGCGATACGGTGCTGGTGTCGCACGGCGGCGTCGGGCGGGCGATGCTGGTGGCGCTGGCGCGCTTCCCGCGGCTCCGGGCGCCGCTGGAGGATATCGTCCAGGGCCACATTCTGGTGTTTGAGAAGGGCAGGGTGCTGTGGGTGTGACGCCCTTTGCCCGGGCACAGCAATCATCGACGCGAGGCGGATCATCATGTCGTTCAATACGTTCGGGACTTTGTTTCGGGTCACCACCTTCGGCGAAAGCCACGGCCCCGCTATCGGCTGCGTGGTCGACGGCTGTCCGCCGGGCCTGCCGCTCAGCGAGGAGGATATCCAGACGGACCTCGACCGGCGCCGGCCCGGGCAATCCCGCTTCACCACCCAGCGCCGGGAACCCGACCGGGTGAAAATCCTCTCCGGCGTGTTCAACGACGACACCCTTGCCGGCGCCGTCACCACCGGCACGCCGATCACGCTGCTCATCGAAAACACCGACCAGCGCTCCAAAGACTATTCGGATATCCGCGACAAGTTCCGCCCCGGCCACGCCGATTACACCTATCACGCGAAATACGGCATCCGCGATTACCGCGGCGGCGGGCGCTCCTCGGCGCGGGAAACCGCGGCGCGGGTGGCGGCGGGCGCGGTGGCGCGCAAGGTGATTCACGGTATGCGCGTGCGCGGCGCGCTCATTCAAATGGGTCCGCTGACGATTGACCGGTCCCGCTGGGATTGGGAGGAAACGGCGCGCAACCCGCTGTTCAGCCCGGACCCGGTGGCGGCGGAGCACTTCGCCGACTATCTGGAGACCATCCGCCAGGAGGGCTCCTCGGTGGGCGCGGTGGTGGAAATCGTCGCCGAGGGCGTGCCCGCCGGGCTCGGCGCGCCGCTTTACGGCAAGCTCAGCGCCGACATCGCGGCGGCGATGATGTCCATTCCGGCGGTCAAGGGCGTCGAAATCGGCGGGGGCTTCGGCGCGGCGCGCCTTCGCGGTGAGGAAAACGCCGACGAAATGTTCCCCGATGACTCCGGCCGGCCGCGCTTCGGCTCCAACCACGCCGGCGGCATTCTCGGCGGCATTTCCACCGGGCAGCCGGTGGTCTGCCGCTTTGCCGTCAAGCCGACGTCGTCGATCCTGACGCCGCGGGCGACGGTGACGACATCCGGCGAGGCGGCGGAAATCGTCACCCGGGGGCGGCACGACCCCTGCGTCGGTATCCGCGCCGTCCCCGTCGGCGAGGCGATGATGGCCTGCGTCCTGGCCGACCACCTGCTGCGGGCGCGGGCCCAGGCGGCGCTGGACTAACCCGGCGCGGCCCATATTGTCGGCTGCTGAGGATTTGACAGGTTGGTGGACTTGGTGGACGAATCCCACTCCATTGGTCGACATTTCGCGCCGCCAGTGCCGCGTCATTGCGAGGAACGAAGCAATCCAGTTTTTCATCCTTGCCGCCTCTCCGCCGTTTGGCGTGACCCACCGCCGGTTCCGCCATCCCAAGCGCGCCGCAATGATGCCTCACCGGGGGATTTTCCAGGATACGGCTTCGTTGTTATTTCAGGTGGGATGGGGTATAGTGCCCGCGGGAAAACACCAGAGGCGCTGCCATGTCCGATCCGTATGCGATTCCGAAATACTTCAACACCGCCGGGCCATGCATCCCCGGGAAACACTATATGCTGGACGCCGCAGCCCGTCTGCCCGAAGCGCTCGACCTGGCGCTGGGAGAAAGATATTTTATCATCCACGCGCCGCGTCAATCCGGCAAAACCACGTTGCTGGCCGCCTTGACTGACGGGATTAACGCCGACAACAGGTTTTATGCGTTGTATTGTTCACTGGAAACGTTGCAGGGGATAACCGCTCTGAACAGCGGCATCAAAGCTGTTGCCGCCTCGCTGCGCTTTGCCGCCCAGCGTTCGCCGGTTGATGCCATCCGCCGGGTTGCGTCACAGAAGGTTCATCCGTCGGTCAACACCATTATCGGTGAAACCTTGATGAAGATGTGCAAAGCTCTCGACAAACCGCTTATTGTTTTCTTCGACGAGGCGGATTGTCTCTCCGGGCAAGTGCTGATTTCGTTTCTGAGGCAGCTGCGCGACGGTTATGTCAACATGGTCAGGGCGCCTTTCCCATGGTCGATCTCTCTCATCGGTATGCGGGACGTCCGGGATTTCAAGGCGCAGGTTCGGCCGGAGACGGCGACGCTGGGGTCGTCGAGCCCGTTCAACATCAAAACGGAAGCGCTGACGCTTACCAACTTCACCGTGGAGCAGGTGGCGGAGCTTTACCATCAGCACACCAAGGCGACTGGGCAGGTGTTTGAGCCCGGCGCGGTGGAACGGGCGTGGTATTGGTGCGAAGGCCAACCGTGGCTGGTCAACGCCCTGGCGCGGCAGATCGTGGAAAAGGACCTGGCGCTGGACTACAGCAAGCCCATTACGCCTGAGCACTTCGACGCCGCGGCGGAAACGCTGATGCAGCGGCGCGACACCCACCTCGATTCCCTGCTGGAGCGGCTCAGGGAACCGCGGGTGCGCAAGGTTTTGGAGCCGGTATTGCTGGGCACGGGTCAAACCGTGCCGTTGTTGTCCGATGATACCAGGTTTTGTTTGGACCTCGGCTTGTTGAAGATGGGCCCGGACATGCGGCTCTACCCGGCCAACCCGATTTATCGGGAGGTCATTGTCCGCACTCTCACCTATGACAGCCAGAGCGAGTTGCCGCCAAGCCTGCAGCACCGGTGGATGGACGGCAAAACGCTGGACATGAACGGGCTGTTGAAGGAGTTTCAGCAGTTCTGGCGGGAGAACTCGGACATCTGGGTGGAGAAATATGACTACCGGGAGATGGCGCCGCACTTTATTCTGCAGGCGTATCTGCAACGGGTGGTCAACGGCGGCGGGGTGATTTCACGGGAATACGCGCTGGGCCGCGGCCGGCTAGATGTGTCGGTGAAATACGCCGGCCGGACCTATCCGGTTGAACTGAAGTTGGCCGGGCCGAAGGCGCGCAAGGATGGCTTGGAACAGCTGGAGCGTTACATGGACACCTGCGGCGCTTCCGAAGGCTGGCTGGTGATCTTCGACCGCAACGCGAAAAAGCCCTGGAGCAAACGGATTTTCTGGGCCACGGAAACGCTCCCCGGCGGCGGCACGGCGCATATTGTCGGCTGTTGATCCGGATTACAGAGGCGGCCTCTCGTTCCGACTTCGTTCGTTTACAGGAGCGGAACGCCGGTTCCGGTGAACTCTTGTTTTGCCTTTTCACCTGCAATCGGTTATGGAGCCGTCATGATTGGGACGGATGAAAATACGGGGACGGCATCATGAGCCATACGGTCACTGAAGCGCTGGAAGCCTTTGCCAAAGGCGAAATCCTGGTGGTTGTCGACGATCACGACCGGGAGAACGAGGGCGATCTGATTATGGCGGCGAGCTTCTGTACGCCGGAAAAAATGGCGTTCATCATCCGCAATACCTCGGGAATCGTCTGCGCGCCGCTGTCGTGGGACGAAGCGCGGCGCTTCCGGTTGGACCCGATGGTGTCGGCCAACGACGCGCCGCTGGGCACGGCCTTCACCGTGACGGTGGACGTGCGGCACGGCCTGACTACCGGGATTTCGTCGGAACAGCGCTGCAATACCGTGCGGGCGCTGGCCAACCACAATATGGGGCCGTCGGATTTTGTGCGGCCCGGGCACGTGTTCCCGCTGATCGGCCGGGAGGGCGGGGTGCTGATGCGCTCCGGCCATACGGAGGCGGCGGTGGATTTGTGCCGTCTCGCCGGGTTGCCGCCGGTGGGGGTGCTCTCGGAGCTGGTCAACGACGACGGCACGGTGATGCGCGGCGGGCAGCTGGTGACCTTCGCCGCCAACCACCACCTCAAGATGATCTCGGTGGCGGACCTCATCGCCTATCGGCAGGAGCGCGAAAAACTCGTGGAACGGCTGGCGTCGTTCCCGGTGAGCACCGAATGGGGCGTTTGCACCGGATATACCTACAAAACCAGCCATGAGGACGTGCAGCATATCGCCGTGGTCTACGGCTCGGTGGGCGACGGCGCCCGGGTGCTGGTGCGGTTGCACCGCGCCCATCCGGTGGCGGACATTTTCGAGGGCGGCGCCGACATCCGCAAGGCGATG
>JAISTL010000247.1 GCA_031272615.1 Methylobacteriaceae bacterium
ACGTCCAGTATGGCGGCGGTGCGCCGATGTTGCCGCCTCCCGTGTTTGATCCGAATATTCGTGTCTGGCCGGATGATGACGTTGACGAAGCACCGGTGGCCAAGCCGCGGGTCGTTACCCGCGCCAGGCCCAATCCTGCGGCGGTTCCTCCTCCCTACGGCGGCGGCCTCACTGTGGATGTGCGTGTGAATCAACCGGCGGCGGGTCAGGCGGCAAACACCGTTCCATCGGGTAATTCCGGCGCCGGCGCTCCGCAGAACCCGGCGGCGAATGCCAACGCCCAGCCCAGGAACATGGATGCATTCGATGCGGAAGTTAACAAATACAATAACGAATTGAAGAGCATCGAGGAAGAAATGAAGGGGTATTTCAAGTGATGCACTTGAAACGGTCCGGCGGGTCCAAAATCCGTCGAACCCCGTTGACGGCGTTTCAGCCGGTTCGAAAAATCACAGCGGCGTTTCGGATGAAGCGCCGCTTTGTTGTTCCACCGTCGCGTGACGGGTGACAAAACTCTTGGAACGGTATAACGTCGGCTTGCCGCGCATGCCGTGATGTGCGGTTGTTGTTCTGCATCAGTTGTATCGGATTTCGCCTTGGTTAAAACGTCCAGAAAAGCATCCGCCGAACGCTCTTTCCCGACAAAGGAAGATGTGCTCGATTTCGTCCGTGAAGCTCACGGCCCGGTAGGAAAACGGGAAATTGCCCGGGCCTTCAGTGTACGCAGCAGTGACAAAAGCCGTCTCAAAGAACTCATCCTCGACATGGAGGAGGAAGGCGTGCTGGAGCGCCGCCGCCGCCGTGTGACCCGCCACGAAGCGCTTCCCCCGGTTCTTGCCGCCGATATTCGGGAACGGGATTCCGATGGGGAGTTCATCGCGTTTCCGGTGGAGTGGAACGCGGAACTCGGTTCACCGCCGCGT
Source organism: Methylobacteriaceae bacterium (assembly GCA_031272615.1). GTDB lineage: Bacteria > Pseudomonadota > Alphaproteobacteria > Rhizobiales > Beijerinckiaceae > Hohaiivirga. The sequence continues at coordinate 924 of JAISTL010000247.1, forward strand.
ATCGTGGTCAGGAGCGAACGTTCGGCGCGCGGACGTTCGACGCCGCCCGGAATCGGCAGTCGCGTGCTGATTAAGCTGGACAACGATGCGGAGCCGCCGGCTGACAACACTTTCTCGGGGAGAGTCATCAAGGTGCTCGCTGAAAAGAAGGCGCCCATGCTTGGTCTCTTTCGGGCGAATCCGGCCGGGGGCGGCTTCTACGTTCCGGTGGAAAAGCGTGAGCGGGGCAGGGAACTCCCCATCATGCCGGGTGATGAAAACGGCGCCCGCGACGGCGACCTGGTGTCGGCTTCGCTCATTCGCGCCGGACGCTTCGGTGCGCCTTATGCCAGGGTGCGGGAGCGTCTCGGTTCAGTGAAATCTGAAAAGTCCGTGAGCCTGATCGCTGTTCACACCCATGATATTCCTTTGGAATTTCCTCAGAGCGTTGCAGCGGAAGCGGAAAGTGTCCGCAAGGCGGTTATGAAAGGGCGGGATGATTGGCGAGACGTTCCATTCGTGACCATAGATCCGCCCGACGCCAAAGATCATGATGATGCGGTATTCGCCGTTCCCGACGACGCTCCTGACAATCCCGGCGGCTTTATCCTCAAAGTGGCGATTGCCGACGTTGCCTGGTATGTGCGTCCCGGTTCGGCGCTGGATCGCGAGGCGTTGCGTCGGGGCAACTCCACGTATTTCCCTGATCGCGTCGTCCCGATGCTGCCCGAACGTATTTCCAACGACCTGTGTTCGCTGGTGCCCGGGGTGGACCGGCCCGCGGTTGCCGCCCGCCTTGTGGTTGGCGTGGACGGGCGCGTTCGCGGGAGCGCATTCTTCCGTGTGATGATACGTTCCCGCGCGAGGCTTTACTATGAACAGGTTCAAGCCGCTGTGGACGGCAAACCCGACGATACCACCGCGTCTCTCGTTGAAGCGGTACTGAAACCGTTGTTCGACGCGTATCGTTGCGTTGCCAGGGCAAGAGACGCCCGCTCACCGCTTGGTCTCGATCTCCCGGAACGGAAAATCCTGCTCAACTCCGAGGGCCATGTCGACCGGGTGATTGTCCCGCCGCATCTCGAAGCGCACAGGGTGATCGAGGAGTTCATGATTCTCGCCAATGTCGCGGCGGCGGAACTGTTGGAGAACAGCCGGCTTCCTCTGGTTTATCGTGTCCATGACAGCCCTTCTCCGGAAAAGATGCGCTCAATCAACGAGGTTTTGGCGTCCATCGGATTGAAAATCCCCAAGCAGGGCGCGCTGCGCTCCAGGCTGTTCAACGGCATTCTGGCCGCCGTGAAGGGCAGTCGGCATGAAATGCTGATTCATGAAATGGTGCTGCGCAGTCAGGCTCAGGCGGAGTATTCGCCTGACAATATCGGCCATTTTGGTCTGAACCTCCGGCGTTACACGCATTTCACCTCGCCGATAAGACGCTATGCCGACGTGATGGTGCATCGCGGTATTCTTCGAGCGCTGAACGCCGGGGAAGGTGCGCTCTCCGGCGATCTCACCCATCTGGAAATCACCGAAATCAGCTCTTTGATCTCCGCGGCGGAACGCCGCTCAATGGCGGCGGAACGGGAGACTGTGGACCGCTTGGTTGCCCATTATCTTTCGGAACGCGTCGGCGCGAGTTTCGAGGGAGGTGTTACCGGTGTGACGAAATCCGGGCTGTTCGTGCGATTGAACGGAACCGGGGCAGACGGTTTTATTCCGGTTGGGTCACTGGGCCACGAATATTTCCGTTTCGATGAAGGGCGGATGGCCTTGGTCGGCGATGAGTCGGACGTTGCATGGAGACTCGGTGATCCGGTGAGGGTTTGCCTTGTCGAGGCAGTTCCGGCGGCGGGATTGCTGCGGTTCGAGTTGCTGGACGATGCGCCTGCGTCTTCCACGGGAACACGCCGCCGGGTGGCACGGTCAGGACGCCGCAGCGGCGAGGGAACGCGTAGCCGCAGGCGAATCACCGGCCCGTTGAAGGAGATAGATGTTGTCGATTCGGGCGGGGATTAGATATCGGCACGCGGCGCCTCATTTTCATTCTTGACCTTTTGCTGAAACACCGTTAGTAGCGTTCTCACGTTGCGCCGGGAGTCCGGCTGGTTGTGTTTGGAATTGGTTGTTGTTCCCGGCTCTCGTGGAGAAGCAGCGCCAATTGAAGATATCGAGGGTTTACCATGGCCAAAGCCGTCACCATTAAAGTCAGACTCAACTCGACCGCCGATACCGGGTATTTTTATGTCACCAAGAAGAACTCCCGAACCATGACGGAGAAGCTGACCATGAAGAAATACGATCCCGTGGCCAAGAAGCACGTTGAGTTCAAAGAGGGCAAAATCCGCTGAGTTTGCTTTTTCACGCGTGTGCAGTGAAGAACCACCCTCTCGGGTGGTTTTTTGTTGGAACAAAGCTGTTCACGATGCAAAGCGAATGCCGGGTCCACCCGCCGCAGTGTTTCTCACCCCAGGTAGGAGCGGATGGTTTCCATGAAGCGGGAAACCGAAATCGGTTTTGAAATATAGTCTTCACATCCGGCCAGACGCGCCTTTTCCTCATCGCTTTTCATGGCGAACGCGGTGACGGCAATCACCGGAATGCTTTTCAGGTCCAAGTCCTGCTTGAGCCAGCGGGTGACTTCATAACCCGAGATTTCCGGCAGTTGAATATCCATGAGGATCAGGTCGGGAGGGTCCGATTTCGCCAGTTCCATGGCATCTCTGCCGTGCGTGGCCTTGAGCGTCCTGTAACCGTGGGCCTCCAACAGGTCGTTGAAGAGCTTCATGTTCAGTTCATTGTCTTCAACTATCAAAACAGTTTTGGTCATCACGTGCTCCGGAATCGGTGAACTTCAGGCCCCATATCGGAAAAGACGCGTAGCATCAACTATCATCGCGGTGGCGTCTGTCGATATCTTCCTCCCGACGGAGCGATTCGGGCCGGTTTCCCGCAATGTCTTTGCACGGCGGGACTTTGCCGGGAAAACCGCCGGTGAGGAATTCCCTTAACCGCCTCAGTATAGTATGAATACATAAATATTCGGACAATACACTCCGTTTTTCGCGGTATCACCAGAAAACGGGGTGGAGGGCGGGGGCATGATGAAACGGGCTGAGGCGGAAGAGATCGGTATCGGTGTTCTGAACTATGTGGCCGGCGAGCCGGAACTCCTGACGAGGTTTTTGGAGCTTACGGGGGTGACTCCCGCTACCCTGCGAGATGCGGTCAGAGCTCCGGGATTTTTCGTCTCGATTCTGGATTTTGTCCTGTATGATGACGCAACAGTGATGGCAGCGGCGAACAGGATGGGCGTCAAACCCGAGGATATCGTGTCCGCCCGTGAGGCGCTGGCTCCCCACGGAGAATTTGGCTGAGGTCCTTATGGGCAACGGGGTTCCCCATCTGTGTCGGGACTGTCTGGCGCTGACGACGGGAGTCGACATCCGTCGCTGCCCGCGCTGCGGTTCACCGCGGTTGGCAGCGGACGCCGAACTGGAACAGCTCGCCGTCGCCCATGTTGACTGCGATGCCTTTTTCGCTTCCGTTGAAAAGCGTGACAATCCGGAACTGGCGGATAAGCCCGTGATTGTCGGCGGACTCGGCGGCCGTGGTGTCGTGTCCACCGCCTGCTACATCGCCCGCGCTTACGGCGTGCGTTCGGCCATGCCGATGTTCCAGGCGCGCAAACTGTGCCCGCAGGCCACGATTGTGCCGCCGGACCACAGGAAATACCAGGCGGTCAGCACCAGGCTCCATGCCATGATGCTTGCTCTCACTCCATTGGTTGAAATGGTCTCCATCGATGAGGCGTTCATTGATCTCTCCGGCACCGAAAAGCTGCATCGCGCAAGCCCCGCGGTATCGCTGGCGGAACTGGCGCTGAAAGTCGAGAAGGAACTGGGAATCACCATTTCCATAGGTTTGTCCCATAACCGGTTCCTCGCCAAAATCGCCTCGGATTTGGAAAAACCCCGCGGGTTTTCCATCATCTCCCGCGGAAAAACCCTGGAGTTTCTCGCCGACAAGCCGGTGTCCATTCTGCCGGGGGTCGGCGCCGTCACCAGCAGCCGGCTGATCGGCGCCGGACTTCTGACCCTCAAGGATGTGCGCGAGGCCGATCAGATGCTGTTGCTGCGGCTTGTGGGCAGTGACAGTGAACGCCTGCGGCAGATGGCTTGGGGCAGGGATTCCCGCCCCGTTTCCCCGGAGCGCGAAACCAAGAGCGTTTCAACCGAAACCACTTTGGAAAAAGACATTTCAAGTTTCGAGGAGTTGGAGCCGCTGTTGTGGATGCTGTGCGAAAAGGTTGCGCATCGTCTGAAGGCGGGGGGTTTTGCCTGCCGCAGCGTGACTTTGAAATTGAAGGACAGCAAATTCCAGCTGCGCACCAGAACGTTGTCGTTTTCGGCGCCGACCCGCCTCGCCGCCCGGCTCTTCGAGATTGCCCGGCCGCAGCTGCAAAAGGAGTGCACCGGCACCGCGTGGAGGCTGATCGGAGTCGGCGCCGGCGACCTGTGTCCGGAAAGCGCCGCTGAAACCCGGGATTTGTCTGACCCTGACCTGGAAAAGAAAGTGAAGGTGGAGGAAGCCGTTGACCGGCTTCGTGACAAATTCGGCAAAAGCGTCATTAAAAAAGGAATCGTCCTGCGCTGACACGTTGAAAAAAATCGCTTCCGGCGCAATGAGCTCCGGAAGCGAGTGGGGGTCCGGCCGGTTCTGAGTGATGCCGGCCTTTTTAACTGATATGGGTTATCTGCCTCCCATGGTCGGCATCAGCAGGTCAGGCAGGAATGTCGATAGAATTGGCACGAACGCCAGAATGAGCATGCCGAAAATCAGCATGGTCAGGAACGGGATAATCTGTCGTGACAACGCGCCCAGCGACACCCCCGAAATCCCGGCGGTGGCGAAGAGCGAAATGCCGACAGGGGGTGTTGCCATGCCGATGGCCAGGGAGATCACCGTGACAACGCCGAACTGCACCAGGTCGATGCCCACCTGAGCCGCGATGGGCGCGAAAATGGGAACCACCAGCAGGATGATGGCGCCGGTTTCCATGAAGCAGCCGAGAGCCAGGTAGCAGACAAGCATCAGAAGATAGAGAACGCTCTGGTTGGTGGTAATCGACAGCATCGCGGTGGAGGCGTTCTGCGGTACCTGCATGATGGTCATCAGCCAGCCGAAGGGGTTGGCTGCGGAAATGAGCACCATGATCATCGCCGAACTCAAGGATGCCTTGTAAAAGACGGGGACGAGGTCCTTCAGTTCCAGTTCCCGGTAGATGAAGAAACTGACCAGCAGCCCGTACACGACGGCAATGGCGGCGGATTCGGTTGGCGTGAAGGCGCCGGTCATGATGCCGCCGAGAATGATGACGGGCATCATCAGCCCCCAGAAGGCGTCGGCGAAGGTGACCCACACTTCCTTCCAGCTGCGCATGACTTCACGGGGAATGCCGAGTCGCTTGGTGAGAACGTAATTGGTGATAATCAGCAGCAGGGAGAGGAAGCAGCCGGGAATGATGCCGCCGATCAGCAGTTTGCCGACCGAAACGTTGGCGACCACGCCGAAAATCACCATGGTGATGCTCGGCGGAATAATCACACCGAGGCACGCGGCCGATGCCACCACCGCCGAGGCATAGGGTTTGCTGTAGCCGCGCTGTTCCATTTCCGGGATGGTCAGGCTGCCGACGGCAGCCGCGGTTGCCGGAGTGGAGCCGGAAATGGCGGCAAAGAACGTGCAGGCCAGAATTGACACCGAAGCCAAACCACCGGAGACATGGCCGACCAGCGACGTGGCCAGCTTGACGATGCGCTTGGAAACACCGCCGCGCTCCATGATGGTTCCGGCGAGCATGAAGAACGGAATGGCCATCAACGGAAAGGAATCGGCGCCGTTGATCATGCGCTGCGGCACCACAATCGGGGGCATGGCGGGAGACGCGATCACGCAGGCCATGGCGGCCACCGCCAGGGCGAACCCGATGGGAACATTGATGACAAAACAAAACAGCAGAGATACGACAAGGGCGGTTAACATGATGTGATATCTCCGTCGGTTGACGCTTCAACTTTGCCGCCGCGGATGAGCTTGAAGAGATCGTTCGAGCTGAACAGCACCATGAGGATGCCCATGGCCGGCGCCGCGGCGTAGACAATCCCCATCGGAACCCCGACGGCCGGCGACAACTGCGAATAGGTGACGCCCACGACCTTCGACCCGTAATAAATCAGGAAGCAGCCGAGGCAGAAAATGATGATTTGAACAATGAACTGCGTGATACGCTTCACTGCCGCCGGCAGTTGATTGACCGCGGCGTCGATGCCGATGTGGACGTGCTCATAAACACCCATGCCGCCGGCAACGAAACTAGACCAGATGAACAGATAGCGCGCGATCTCCTCGGTCCAGTCGGGCGCCATATTGAAGCAGTACCGCATGACGATTTGATAAAAAATCAAAGCGGTCATCAGCATCAACAGCGACGCGACGAATACCTTCATGATAAGATACGCAACAGCAAAAGGCTTGGGTTTATCCGGCATAAGACAATCCTTGTCCAAGCTGAAAAATGAAATAAACTACGATACGTTCAAAAACCGCCCGGGAAACGAATTCCCGGGCGGCGCCGCCCGAAGGCGGAACAATTACTTGGTATCAACAATCTGCTGAACCACCTTCTTGCCTTCTTCCTCGGAGCCGAAGATCTTGGCGTAGAACAGCGGATACACCTTTTCCTGGGAGACGGCGATGAACGGGCCCTTCTCGATGTCGGAGTTGATTTCCATGCCCTTGTCCTTCAGGACGGACATCATCTCTTCTTCGTATTTCACCAGTTCGGCGCGCTGAATGTCGCAGGCTTCCTTGGATGCCTCGGCGATGACTTTCTGATACTCGGGCTTCAGCGACTGATAGAAGGCCTCGTTGATCAGATACTGCCGCGGATAATAGAAGTGTCCGCTGAGCGTCAGGTACTTCTGCACCTCATAGAAACGCTGGCTGAAGATGAGGTTCAGCGGGTTTTCCTGCCCGTCGACCACACCCTGTTGCAGCGCGGTGTAGAGTTCCGTGAAGGACATCGGCACGGCCGATGCGCCGAACGCCTTGATGGTGTTGATCATCACTTCGGATTCCATGACGCGGATCTTGAGATCCTTCATGTCGTCCATGGTTTTGATCGGGCGCTTGCTGTTGGTGAAATAGCGGAAGCCGCCGTCGTTATAGGCGAGGTGGCGGATGCCCTTCGCCAGGAACTTCTCCTGGAAAGCCTTGCCGATGGGGCCATCCAGCACCTTGTGGGCGTGTTCGATGTCACGGAAGATGAACGGCAGATCCCACACCATGGCTTCGGGAACGAACCGGCCCATCGGGCCGTTTTCCACGTCGCCCATCTCGATGGTACCCATCTGGACGCCTTCGGTGATGGTCCGCGCGTCGCCGAGCTGGGCGGCGGGATAAATCTGCACCTCGACGGCGCCGCTGGTGCGCTCTTCCACCATCTTCTTGAAGGCCGTCACGGCGACATTCTGCGGATCTTCCGGAATGGTGTTGCCGTTATGGGCGAGCTTGATGG
>JAISTL010000256.1 GCA_031272615.1 Methylobacteriaceae bacterium
TTACGAACAAACCGGACCGCGGTCGTCGGTTTCCGGCACAGCACACCACAGGGAGCCCCGTCGATGCCCGTCCTCTCCGAACACCTTGAAACCCTTGCCGTCCATGCCGGCGCCGCGCCCGACCCGGTGACCGGTTCGCGTATCACGCCCATTTACCAGACGGCGTCTTTTGCCTTCGACAGCGTCGAAAAGGCGGCAGCGCTGTTCGCCCTGGAGGAATCCGGCTACAAATATTCGCGCACCGCCAACCCGACAGTGGCGGTGCTGGAAGAGCGTGTCGCCGCCTTGGAAGGCGGAACGGCGGCGCTGGCCCTCGCCTCGGGGCAGGCGGCGGTGTTTCTCGCCCTGTACACGCTGTTGCAGCCGGGCGGACGCATCGTCTCCGCCAACCGCACCTACGGCGGCACCATGGTGCTGTTCGAGCAGTCTTTCCCCGGTTTCGGCTGGGGCGTGGACTACGCCGACACCGAAGATCCCGATAGTTTCGAGCGCGCCGTCACGCCGGACACCCGGGCGGTTTTCGTGGAATCCATCGCCAATCCCGGCGGCGTTGTCGTCGACCTCGAGGCCGTCGCCCGGGTCGCCCGCCGGCACAGGCTGCCGCTCATCGTCGACAACACCCTGGCGACGCCGTATCTGGTGCGCCCCTTCGAGTCCGGCGCCGATGTGGTGGTGCATTCCGCCACCAAGTTCCTCGGCGGCCACGGCAATTCGCTGGGCGGCGTGATTGTCGACGGCGGAACCTTCAACGGCGCCGGTGACGGGCGTTATCCGCTCTATTCGGCGGCGACCCGCTCCTATCCGCAGTTTGTCATCGGCGAGCGCTATTCGGACAAAGCCGTCGTCACCGCCGCGCGGCTGCTCGGCCTGCACGATCTCGGCCCGGCGCTTTCGCCCTTCAACGCTTTCCTGATTTTGAACGGCATCGAAACCCTGGCCCTGCGCATGGAGCGCCATTGCGCCAACGCCGTTGCGGTGGCCGCGTTCCTCGACAAACACCCCGCTGTCGCCTGGGTGAGCTACTCCGGCCTGCCGTCAGACCCGCATTACCCGCTGGCGCGGAAATACGCCCCGCTGGGCGCCGGTTCGGTGTTCACCGTCGGCCTCACGGGCGGCTATGACGCCGGAGTCAAGCTGGTCAACAATCTCAAGCTGTTTTCCCACCTCGCCAACATCGGCGATACCCGCTCGCTGGTCATCCATCCGGCCTCCACCACCCACAAGCAGGTGAGCGATGAACAGAAGCGCAAGGCCGGCGTCGGCCCGGAAGCCATTCGCCTCTCCATCGGCCTGGAGCATGTCGACGACATCATCGCCGATCTGGCGCAGGCGCTCGAGGCATGAGCGCAACAAACGAAACCGGAAGGAAAGGGTCCTCACTCCTTTCCTCCCGGCCTCTTCTCAGGCTCAGGACACCTGAATTCTATAATCTGACGACAAAGCCGATGCGCCCGGCCACCGCGTAGGATTTGCCGAAAGTGCGCAGGCCGGTGCGTCCGCTCACCTCGCCGAATATCCGGTATTTGCCGTTTTTCCAGCTGTGGCTGACACCGGCGCCGATGCCGGCGGAGATGCGTTCGCTCTCGGCATGAAGGTTTGTGCCCGCCAGCTTCATGGTGGTGCGGCCGTCAAAGTCCCCGTAAAGATTGACGATGCCGTAGATTTTGGTCTGCGCCGTTTCTCCCTTGGCGTTGCGGGAGGTTTTGCGGTATTCCGCCGCCAGGCCGACGCGCCCGCGCAGGCTGTCGGAATTGCCGGCGGAATAGCGGTTGCCGAAACGGTCGGAAAACTCGTCCATGTCGAGGGAGCCGTAGATGAGCTGCGCCTGCGGGGTGAGCGACCATTCGGAATTCAGCCGGAACTCGTGGCCCGCCTCGATGGACACGGCATAGCCGAACACATGGTGGGAGCCGGTGAGGTTGCCGAGCAGGTCGGAGCTGAGGTCGCTTTTCATCCACAGCGCTTTGCCCTGAAGGTCGATATAGGTGCCGCTGTTGTTCAGCCAGGTCAGCGTCGCGCCGACTCCGGCGTATTCCGTCGACACCGAGCCGTTGCCGAACCGAGACGAGACCCGGGTGTCGGAGCGCCCGAAGATGGCGTTGAGCCCCGCGAACACGCTGTAGGCGCCGGTGTCGGCGAGTTGGACATCAAATCCGGAGACGATGCGGCGGTTGGTGGTCCGGCTCGAGGCGCCGGTGGTCGACCGGTGCGGAGTGGTCTCCATGCGCTCGCCTTTCAGCATCGCAAAGGCGTAGACCGGGGGGCGGCCGGTGAGTTCGGCGCTTCCCTCGTAACGCCCGCCGACCCGCTGTTTGTAGGTGTCGAAATCCGACAGCACCTCGAGCAGCGCCCGGGGATAGGCTTCCATCAGCGGCGCGTAGGGCTGATAGAGGATGGTCGCCGCCTGGGTTTGGGCGCGCGAAGCGGTGCGGACACCCCCCGCGGCGCCCAGAGCCGTCGCCAACGTGGTGGTGGTGGTCGTCGTCGGTGTCGTCTTGTCGTCCTCTCCATTCCCGCCGGTCGATGATTCCCCGGTTTCGTCGTCCGTCACCTCGCGAGAGCCGCCGAGCCGTCCGCGTCCGGCTTCCGGCGCCGGGGTTTGGGAGCGCAGATACCAGTCGCCGTCTTCCGGGTCGGTGACGCCGTTTTGCCACAGGGTGTAGCCGTAGGCGCCGACAACGATGGCGTCATAGCCGTCCACCGTCCGGTAGTCGCCCTCGAGGATGAACGTGCCGTCGGAAGCGCCGTCCACCAGCACCACCGGAATGCCGTCGCCGGTGGTCAGCGCGCCCTCGCCGCCGGCGTTGGTCACGTGGAGATAAGAGGTTCCCGAGCTGTCGCCGCGGATATGGATGAGGTCTGTCGGCGAGGCGTCATCCCCCAGCTGCGTGTTGATGTAGAAGTGCCCGGCGTCTCCGCGGTAGTTGCCGTCAATGGTCAGTGTGGTGAACCGGCCGCCCTCATGCGGGGCGAACACGATATGGCTGTTGTCGTTGATGAGGTTGGTGAGGTTGGAATCCCCCGTGAGGTCCCATTCGGAACCGTCGGTCATCGTGAGGTCGAAGCGCGCGCCCACATCGGTGGTGGCGATGCCGTTGAAGGTGGCGCCGTGGGCCTTGATGTCGGCGTAAGTGTTACTCACCGACGATTTGCGGATTTTGAAGGCGTAGTCTTCGGTGCTCTCCAGGGTGGTGTAGGTGAGGGTGACGTCCATGTAGCCGCCGCGCTGGATGTAGCTGACCGACGACTTGATGTGCGAGTCCTCGAGCACGAGGGTCGAGCCGCTGCCGGTCTCGACGGCGTAGAGCCCGTAGTTTTCCGGGCCCTGCACCGTCATGGTCGAGCCGCTCATGGTCACGGTGGTGCCGGCGCCGCTCAGGTAAAACCCGATATTGAAGTTGTCGGGATAGTCGGCATCCGGATACAGCATGTCGGGCAGCACCAGAATCTCGCTGTTGACGATAGTGACCGTGGAGCCGGCCCACGCATCGACGGCGAGCGCCTGCGACGGGCCGTCGACGATGAGGGTGGAGTCCATGAGGGTGACCGAGGCCGCGCCGTCAGGGACGAAAATCCCGGCGCCGTAGCCGCTTCCGGCGCCGGAGTCCACCGTGATCGTCGCGCCGGAAACGGTGACGGACGTGCCGTCGCCCATGGCGTGGATGCCCAGGGGATACATGCTGGCCGCCATGATGGAGCTGTCGGCGCCGGTGACGGTCACGCACGCGCCGGCGCGCGCCTCGATGGCGGTGGCGGTCCAGTCGGCGGCAGCGAGAATCAGCGTCGTGCCCGTCAGCGTGATGGACGTGCCGGCGCCGTCGGCGTAGAGGCCGGTGGGGTCGGACAGCATCGACAGGTTGTCGGCGATGATACGCCCGCCGGAGTCGGCGCGCATGCCGGGGGTTGTTCCGGCCGTGCCGACAATCACCGTGACATTGGAGCCGAGGTCGATGACGCCGCCGTTTTTGGCCCAGGGCGTTCCCCACACGACAAGGCCCGTTCCCCAGTCGACATGTTCGACAATGATATCGTTGCCGATGCCGTCGGCGATGATGCCGTAGGGTTCCGAAACCATGATGAAGTCATCATCGGTGATGCGCTGGGAGTTGCCGAGCGGCGCGATGACGGGTTCGTTGTAGATTTCGGCCCGAGCCGGGACAAACGATGAGGAAAAAACAAGCGCGGACAGCGCAAACAGCGGCACGCGCGTGCTGCTAAGAGCAAGCAAAATATGACCGGATATGCCGGATATCCTGCAAGCCGGGGCAGTAGGCTTGGAAGACATGGAAGCACCTGAGAATTCGGATACACGTTTGATAGACGGTAGTCGTACTTGGGAATGTGGAGCGGGTCGCAAAAAAGTCCATCCTTTCCGCGCTGCGTCGACGGCCCGATGGTTAATTGTTTAGGCATCCAAACATAAAAGCGTTATGGCGCAAGTGATATAAAACAATGCAATTCAAGGGCATAGTTAACAACATCTGAAACAACTGTTGAATTTATTCAGCAAAATCCCATATCAGCCGTGCCGTTTTGACGCAAGCGGGCCATTCCTTTGATACTTTTTCAACATCTTTTCGCTATAAGCGGCCGGCGCGGTCCTGAACCGCCCGACAGGAGGAATTCGAGCACGTGACACTCTCGGCCCGGACGTGGGATATCTTTGAGAAATTTGTCAAATTCTGCGGCGTCGGCGTCGTCTCCACCGCCTGCGATTACATCGCCGCCTTCCTGCTGTTCGAATTCGCCGGATGGGCGGCGCAGTGGGCGGGCGGCAGCGGCGCCGTTGTCGGCGCCGTTGTCAACTACTGGCTGAATCGCACCTTTACCTTCCAGAGCACCCGTGACCACCGCGAGGCGACCTGGCGCTTCGCCGTCGTCGCCGTGGGGGCGGCCGTGCTGAACTGGCTGATTCTCAAATTCATTGCCGGGCCGGTCATCGACTTTGTCGGCGAGCGACGGATCGGCTTCATGATCGCCAAGTGCACCACGACGCTTCTGGTATTGCTCTGGACCTTTCCCGTCAATCTGCTATGGACGTTCGCGGACGGCGCGAAAAAGGACGCGCCGGCGGATGAGTCCGGAAGCGTGAAGGAGCAGGAGTGATGCGGCAGAGAATCAACGACGAATTGAAAACCGCCATGAAATCCGGCGACAAGCTCAAGGTGAGCGTGTTGCGCATGGCCCAGGCGGCCTTGAAAGACAGGGACATCGAGGCGCGCGGTCTCGGAAAGGAGCCGCTCACCGACGAGGAAATCCTCACGCTGTTCCAGAAGATGATCAAGCAGCGCCAGGAATCCGCCGCGCTTTACGGCAAGGGCGGCCGCGCCGATTTGCAGGCGCAGGAGACCGCCGAGGTGGAAATTCTCTCGTCTTTCCTGCCCAAACAGCTGGATGAGGCGGAAGTCCGCGCCGCTGTCGCCGCCGCCGTCAGCGAGGTCGGCGCCGCCTCGATCCGCGACATGGGCAAGGTGATGGCCGCCCTCAAGGCCAAATACACCGGCCGTATGGATTTCGCCAAAGTCGGCCCGCTGGTGAAGGACGCTCTGCCGAAAGGGTAGGGGCGGAGGTGTTGTTTCGCCGCCGGCAGGGCGTGAAGAAACCCGCGGAATACCCGTTCATCGTCTTTCAGCACGCGGGAAACCAACCGTTTCGACCGGTCTTTCTATCCCGTCTCCGCCAGCGCCCGGTCGACGATATCCACAACTTCGTCGATCTGCTCGTTGGTGACAATGAGCGGCGGGGCGAAGCGCAGCACGGTGTTGGCGGTGCAGTTGATGAGCGCCCCCCTGGTCAGCGCCGTTTCGACAATGTCGCGGCCGGGTTCATGGAGTTCCAGCCCGATGAGCAGCCCCTTGCCGCGCACTTCCTTGATGCGGTTGTGGTATTTCTGCTGCAAGCCGGTCAGCCGGCGCAGGAAATGGGCGCCGCAGGTTTTGACGTTGTCGAGAATGCCGTCGTCCTCCAGTACGTTCAGCACCGCCACGGCCGCCGCCGAGGCCAGCGGATTGCCGCCGAAGGTGGAGCCGTGGGCGCCGGGCGTGAACGCCTCGGCCACCTTGTTGGAGGCGAGGAAGGCGCCGATGGGTACGCCGCCCGCCAACCCCTTGGCCAGGGTGACGATGTCGGGCGCAACTCCCGCCTGCTCACAGGCGAGGAACGTGCCGGTGCGGCCGACTCCGGTCTGGATTTCGTCGAGAATCAGCAGCGCGTCGAACCGGTCGCACAGCGCCCGCACCCGCTTGAGATAATCGGCGTCGGGGATGCGCACTCCGCCCTCTCCCTGCACCGGCTCCAGCAGCACCGCGCAGGTTTTGGCGTTGATTTTCTGCTCCAGCGCCGGGATATCGTTGTACTCCACGTAGTCGAACCCGGCGGGCAGCGGCCCGAAACCCATCTGGTATTTGGGTTGGGCCGTGGCGGTGAGCGTCGCCAGCGAGCGCCCGTGGAAACTGTGCTGCGCCGAGAGAATGGTGGATTTCTCCGGGTCCATCCGGTGGGTGTATTTGCGCGCCAGCTTGAACGCGCCCTCGTTGGCCTCGGCGCCGGAATTGCACAAAAACACCTTGTCCAGCCGGCAGAGCTTCGCCAGCCGCTCGATGAGCTGCGCCTGAACCTCGGTGTAGTAGAGGTTGGAGCAGTGAATCAGCTTGCCCGCCTGCTCGGCGATCGCCTTGACCAGGCGCGGGTGCGCGTGGCCCAGGGCGTTGACGGCGATGCCGGCGAGAAAATCGAGATACCGCCGCCCTTCGCTGTCATACACATAAACCCCTTCGCCGCGCTCCAGCACCACCGGATAACGGGCGAACACCGGCATGTAATAGTCTCTGTCCTTCTGGAAGACGTCCTGTTCCATCATGATGTGGTCTCCTGAAACAAATAAACGTTGCGGGTCGGCTCAGCGGGTCTTGATCTGGGTGCCGATGCCCTGGGCGGTGAACACCTCCAGCAGCAGCGAGTGGGGCTGGCGTCCGTCGATGATGTGCACCTTGCGCGCCCCCAGCTGCAGGGCGCGCAGGCACGCCTCCACCTTCGGGATCATGCCGCCGGCAATGGTTCCGTCGTTGATCATGCCCAGCGCCTCGTCTTTGGTCAGCGACGAGATGAAGGTGCTTTTGTCTTCAAAATCGCGGTAGACGCCCTCGGTGTCGGTGAGCAGCAGCAGCTTCTCGGCTTTCATCGCCCCGGCGATTTCCGCCGCCACGTAATCGGCGTTGATGTTGTAGCTTTCATAGTCGGCGCCGACTCCGATGGGCGCGATGACGGGCACATAGCCGCTCTGGATGAGGTCAGTCAGCAGCTTTTCGTTGATGCGCTCCACCTCGCCGACATAGCCGATATCCACTTCGCTTTCCGTGCCGTGGTCATGAACCACGGCCAGTTTCTTGCGGGCGCGGATCAGGTTGGCGTCTTTGCCGGAAACCCCCACCGCCTTGATGCCGTCGGCATTCAGCAGGCTGACGATTTCCGAGTTGATTTTGCCGTTCAGCACCATTTCGGCGATTTCCACCGTTTCCAGGTCGGTGACCCTGAGGCCTGAGACGAACTCGCTCTTCTTGCCGACCTTCTTGAGGAAATCGGTGATTTCCGGCCCGCCGCCGTGCACCACCACCGGCGAAATGCCGACATAGCGCATCAGGGTGATGTCCTGAATCACCATATGCTTCAGCTTGTCGTTGAGCATGGCGTTGCCGCCGTATTTGATGACCATTGTCTTGCCGTAGAACTGCTTGATGAACGGCAGCGCCTCGATGACGATGGCGGCTTTTTTCTGGGAGGAGAGGTCCGAGACCATGGTGTGACGCCTTTCTTGAGCGGGAACGGGCGGGAAGGGACGGTGTCTCAGGAACGGTAATCGCCGTTGATTCTCACATAGTCATGGGAGAGATCGCAGGTCCACACCGTCGCCTCCGCCTCGCCGAGATTGAGATCGATGGAAATGGTGATGTCATGCTGCGCCATGGCGGCATCCAGCTCCGGGCTGTCGGAGGCGCCGATCCCCTTGTCGTAAATCACCACGTTTTCGATGGCGACGACGGTTTTGTCCGGGTCCATGTCGGCGCCGGCATAACCGACGGCGGCGAGAATCCGCCCCCAGTTGGCGTCGCAGCCGAAAAACGCCGTCTTCACCAGCGGCGAGCGCGCCACCGACATGCCGATGGTCTTGGCGTCGGCGAAGCTTTTGGCGCCGGTGACGGCAATGGTCAGGAACTTGGTCGCCCCCTCGCCGTCGCGGGCAATCATCTTGGCGAGGTCGGTGAGAACAATGGTCAGCGCCTCCAGAAAAGCGGCGTAACCGGCGTTTTCCGTGTCGATGAGCGGGTTGCCCGCCGCACCGTTGGCGAGAATGTCGATGGAATCGTTGGTCGAGGTGTCGCCGTCAACGGTAATCATGTTGAAGGACTTGTCCGCCGCGGTTTTCAGCGCCTTCTGCAGCAGCGGCGCGGTGACGGCCGCGTCGGTGGTGACGAAGCACAGCGTGGTGGCCATGTTGGGGTGAATCATCCCCGACCCCTTGGCGATACCGCCGATGTGCACGGTTTCGCCTCCAAGCGTGAACGACAGCGAGGATTGCTTGGCGAAGGTGTCGGTGGTCAGGATTGCCTCGGCGAGCGCGCCGCTGCCCTCGGCCGACAACCCGGCGACGGCGTCGTGAATGCCCGCCGCCACCTTGTCCATCGGCAGCTTCTGCCCGATCACCCCGGTGGAATTGACGAACACCTGCGTCGCGTCGATGTTCAGTTCCGCCGCCACCAGTTGCGCCATGGCGTGGGCGTCCGCCAGCCCGTCGGCGCCGGTGCAGGCGTTGGCGCAGCCGGCGTTGACGACGATGGCCCGCCCCTTGCCCGCGGCGGCGACCGCGCGCGACACGATAACCGGCGCGGCCACGACCTTGTTCAGCGTGAACACCCCGGCGGCGACGGCGTCAAACTCGCTGAAGATGACGCCCAGATCCGGCTTGCCGCTTTTCTTGATGCCCGCCGCGGTAGAGCCCGCATAAAATCCTTTGGCCAGAGTGACGCCGCCGGTGTGCCTGATGTAGTCAAGAGACATGATTCTCTCCGTATGGATATGGAATGGTAAGGAGTTGCCGGGAGGTCGCCGATGTATCCTGTCGGAAACGATGGAAATCCGTTACATGGAAATGCCCGGAAAGGGCGGAGTCCGGACGGGACAGGGGTACTCGAACAATCGGGAAATCGGCGGAAAACCGCGGCGTTGCAACAACAGCGGACACACCCGGGAAGGGAGCCCGCTCAAAACCTTATCGTCGTCGCAACAACCGGGTCATGGGCATAAGCCTTGTTGAACAAACCTTTGGGGCAACCAAATGTGTCGCCCCGGCGCGGAGCGCCGTTCGGTTCGCCTCCTATAACGGATAATTCTGTCTGCGCCAACTAAAAAATGCGGGTGGTGAAGTGCATGGTCATCGTCGCGTCACCCACGAGCGATAGCGAAGCAATCCAGTGAAACCTTTATTTGCGGCTGGTTCTGGATTG
>JAISTL010000090.1 GCA_031272615.1 Methylobacteriaceae bacterium
GCCGGGCAAATCTCGGCCTTCTCCAGTGATGTCGACGGCGTGGTGCGCACGCTGAACCGCGATACGATCAGCCGTCTCATCGAGCAAACCGAAACAACCACCGCTGCACTGAACAGGGCGGCCGGAAAACTGGACGAAATTCTCGTCGGTTTTTCAGGGTTTGCCGGCTCTTCCGACGACGCGGGCGAGGGCGGGCTGGTGACGGAGTTGAAGGGCGCCGCCGCCGCCTTGAGAACACTGGCCGGGAACTTCAACCGCCGAAAGGCGGAAATTGCCCAAGGCCTTGACCGGCTTTCCGAACGCGATGCCCGGGAACTCACCGCCCTCATCAACGAGACACAGCGTACCCTGCAGACCCTCGGAGCGGTGCTGAAGGCCATCGCCGACAACCCCCGCCGGCTCATTGAAGGCGCTCCGCCGAAGTTCCCCGAAAGCGGCGGACGACGGTGACAGGCGGGGTCATGCCCTTGTATCCACGCTGTTGGTGCGGGCGCCGGCTTGGCACGAAGTGAGGAACAGGCATCCCGGATATTGTCTCAAACAGCCGTGGTTCCCGTTGCCGTCGCATGACCTCCGCAGATTCGAGCCAAGCCCGCCGTGAAACGAACTACAGTGCGGTGCGCTGTTTCAGCGCCGCCGACAGCGTTCCTTCATCGAGATAATCCAGCTCGCCGCCGACGGGCACGCCGTAGGCCAGGCGCGACACCTTGATGTGGGTGAGATGCGCCAGCATATCGGCGATGTAATAGGCCGTTGTCTGACCGTCGACGGTGGCGTTGAGGGCCAGGATGACTTCGCGCACCGCCGGATCGGCGGCGCGAACGGCGAGCGCCGCCAGATTCAGGTGTTCCGGCGTAACGCCGTCAAGAGGGGACAACACCCCACCCAGCACATGATAACGCGCCCGCACCGCGCCCGCACGCTCCAGCGCCCACAAATCCGACACTTCCTCAACCACCACGAGAATGCCGTCGTCCCGCTTGTGGTCGGCGCAGATGACGCACGGGTTCTGCGTATCGATGTTGCCGCAGGCGCCGCACACCATGATGCGGTCATGCGCCAGCTGCAACGCCTCGGCCAGGGGGCCCAGCAGCTGTTCCTTCTTTTTTATGAGGTGCAGGGCGGCGCGGCGCGCCGAGCGTGGTCCCAAACCCGGAACCCGGGCGAGAAGTTGAATCAGTTTTTCGATTTCCGGTCCGGTGGTGGAAGCCATGAACAGTACGCCGTGCGCCGAAGAGGCGCTCCCCTTCAGAACAGTTTCATGTCCGGCGGCAGCGGCAGACCTCGGGTCAGGTCGGCCATGCGCTGCTGTGCCGCCTGTTCCGCTTTCTGCTCGGCGTCGTGGACGGCGGCGACGATGAGATCCTCCAGGATGTCCGTGTCCTCCGGCTTGACGAAAGCCGGGTCCAGCGTCACTTCCTTCACCCGGCCCTTGCCGTCCACTTTCACCCTGACGGCGCCCGCCCCGGAGGAGCCCTCAATCCGCTGGTTTTCCAACTGCTGCTGCACGTCCTGCAGCTTCTGCTGCATCTCCTGGGCCTGTTTCATCAATCCCATGATATTCTTCATTGCCGCCGTTTTCCTTTTGCCTTCCGCCCCTCGGCCGGGTTCACATCACCGGTTCACTCATGTCTGCGTCATCGTCGTCCGTCCCGGCGGTCACCCCGGCATCAACCTCGACGTCGACCTCGTCATCGGCTTCCGCCGCCTTGTCAGCCTTGCTGCGCACATCGACGATTTTCGCTCCCGGGAAGCTGCGCAGAACCGATTGCACCAACGGGTGCTGTTCAAGGGATGTCCGCAATTCCTGCCTGTCGGCGTCACGCCGCTGACGGATGGTCGGTTGCCCGGCTTCCCGGGAAAGCGCCACCACCCAGCGTTTTCCCGTCCACCGGTCCAACAGGCGCGCCAAATCATTGGGCAGAGACCGGTTGGCGCCGTCTTCCAGGGAAAATTCGATTTTGCCGTCTTCGAACCGCACCAGATGCACATCGTTTTCCAATGCCGTCTTCAGCACGATTTCCCGCTTTTCCGCTGCCAACGCCACAACGTCCTCGAAGCTGCGCAGGCTGAGGGTCGGTCCCGGTTCGGCACGCGGAGTGACCACCGCCAGGTTGCCGCCAACCGCCGCCGGAACAGGCGGCAACGCCGCGGCACGGGGCGCCGATGCGGGCGGCGCCGATGCGACGGGCGGCGCAGATGCTGTCGCCTGCGGCATGTTCCGCAGTGTTCGCAGCGCCTCGTCCGGGGTCGGCAAATCGGCGGCATAGGCCAGGCGCACCAGCACCATTTCGGCGGCAATCAACGGCTGCCCGGACATCGTCACTTCGTCGACACCCTTCAGCAATATTTGCCACGTCTGCGATAGAGCCCGCACCGAGAGCTTGTCCGCCAGCGTTTTTCCGCGCAGCCGCTCGTCCTCCGTCAGCCCGCGGTCCGCCGCCGCCTTGGGAATGACCTTGAGACGGGTGACAAGATGCGTCACCCGCGCCATCTCCCGCAGTACCTTGTCAGGATCGGCGCCCAGGTCATGCTGCTCCCCCAGCAGCTTGAAAGAGGATACCAAATCCCCCTTCATCACCGCCTCGAACAGATCCATCACCTGCGCCCGGTCAGCCAACCCCAGCATGTTGCGCACGCCCTCCGCCGTTACCGTTCCGGCTTCATAGGCGATGGCCTGATCCAGCAGCGAAAGGGAATCCCGCACCGAGCCTTCGGATGCCCGGGCGATGGCAACGAGGGCTTCCGGTTCGGCCTTGACCTGCTCCGCCTCACAGATGCGCGACAAATGGGCGATG
>JAISTL010000097.1 GCA_031272615.1 Methylobacteriaceae bacterium
CGCTACAACACGGACGTTGCAAGCACCGAACAACTCCTTCGCATTATCCAATCCATTCCGTCCCCCAAGGCGGAACCGTTCAAGATGTGGTTGGCACAAGTCGGGCGCGAACGCATCGAGGAAACCATCGACCCGGAACTCACCATCGACCGGGCCCTCGCCATTTATTTGAAGAAAGGTTATCCGCGCGAATGGGTCAACCAGCGCCTGCAGGCGATTCAAGTCCGCAAGGAACTCACGGACGAATGGGATGACCGCGGCGTCAGGCAAGGTGTGGAATACGCCATCCTGACCGACGAGATCACGCAAGGGGACAATCACCGCCCAAGGCACGGAGATCACGGTGCTGTCTCAGGGAACCGACGACGACTTCATCAGCCTCACGGATATCGCCCGGTACAAGAACGCCGAAGCTCCGGCTGATGTAATCAGAAACTGGATGCGCACAAGATTTACCATCGAATACCCGGGAACTTGGGAACAGCTTTTCACCCCGGCGTTTTAAGCGGTCGAATTAGAACAGTTTTAACTCGTAGCCGGAGCCGATGCATTCAAGCTGTCCCGGTGCATCGGCGAAAAAAATGATGTAGAATGATGGGCGAAAAGGCTCCTTTGACAACTGTGTCAAAGGTGTCGGAACCCGTTTGTGCCTGGAAGAACACCGGTGAAGAAAAGCGCGTTGGAAATCGCCGCCGTATGCGGCAGCACAAGTTATGGCGACAGTCCCCTGGCTCCGGCGCGGTTGGAAGCCATCCTTCGCGGCGCGACGCCTGTCAGGCCCGAGTTCGCCCAGGTCCACCAGGCGCTGAGTGAGACGTCCGTCGCGTTGCTCAGGGATTTGGCGGAGGACATCGATCTTCCATGGGCGGATTTGACCAGACGCTGCCTCGAATTGTTCGGCAGCTTACCCGAAGAGATGAACCGGTGGAAATAAGTGCTCAGTGGCGCGGTTTGCCGGAGGCGGCGTTTCCATACCGGACCCGCACACCGGCGACGCAAAGGAAGGTGCTGTAATGGAAAAGGGCGCCATCAAACCGAATGACTTTTTCAACAGTGTCGGCGATTTAATCGAACACGCACGGGACTATGTGGGGCGAACCGCAGACCTCACCAAATGCATAACTTATTTTGAAATTGGACGAAAAATCGTCGAGGAGGAACAGGGCGGAAATGCGCGTGCCGACTATGGAGCAGGCCTGTTGAAGGCTCTCTCGCAGTATTTGACTGAGCGTTGCGGCCGGGGCTTTTCCCTTACAAACCTCAAACAGGCAAAGAAGTTTTATCTGACCTATGCGCCGTCACTGGAAAAAGGTCAGACGCCATCTGACCTTTTCAAGGTAGGGTGGTCACATTATCTGATTCTCATGCGCATCGAGAACGACGCCGAACGACGTTTCTACGAAATTGAAGCCGCAAATGGGCACTGGTCTTACGCCCAGTTGCAGCGGCAATACGGCAGCAGTCTGTATGAGCGGCTTGCCTTGTCGCGGGACAAAGACGAAGTGATGCGGCTTGCGAACAAAGGACAAATCGTGGAACAGCCCCGCGATATGTTGAAGAATCCGCTCGTGTTGGAATTCCTGGGTATGGAAGACAATGCCGTTTACTCGGAGACCGAACTTGAAAGCGCAATCATCACACACCTGCAACAATTCCTTTTGGAACTGGGTAAGGGTTTTTTGTTTGAAGCCCGGCAGAAACGATTCACTTTTGACGAAGACCATTTTTGTGTGGATTTGGTCTTCTACAACCGGATTCTGCAGTGCTACGTCATCATTGACCTGAAAACCGGCAAACTCAAACATCAGGACTTGGGGCAGATGCAGATGTACGTCAATTATTTCGACCGCTATGTCAAGCTTCCCCATGAAAAGCCGACCATCGGCATTTTACTTTGCAAAGAACAAAACAACAGTGTTGTGAAACTGACATTGCCCGAAGACACAAACATTTATTCTTCCGCCTACAACCTGTGTTTGCCGGATAAGGGATTGCTCCAACGAAAACTCGCCGAATGGACGCAGGAGTTCGAGGCGGCACAACAGGCCCTGAATGAAAACAAGGAAATCGACGTTGAAATCTGAGCCGATAAAAGCCGTGAGCTTTATGGAGTAATATCAAAAAAGAAACGGAAGTCATATTCATATGGCGGAGGAGTGCGTCCACCACCCCAAGCGCCCAACCGCAGTGGATATTCCGTCCGGTGGAGCGTGCGGATTCGCCGCGTCACCCCCGTCGCCCGCGAATCACCCGCCGGAAACCGCGCTTTGCCCCGGCGCGTGGCGCGGAAATGACCCCGCCGCCGGTCTCGCCCTCGGCGAATTGCTGCTGAAAAAGCGCCTGTTCGGGCCGCAAGGTGTTGATTGTCCCGCTTCATGCCGCCGATTGGTTGCATTGGTTTTGCAAAACCGCTAAACGGTTGCATATTTGTTCCGCCCGCATGGTGCGGCGGACACCCGCGGCCGGACCGCCGGTCACGACGGGAGCACTGATGAGGATACGCGCCGCATGGGCCAGATGATACCGCCGTCGGACACCGACATCGAAAACATTGATTTGAAAAACGCTCTCGAGGAGCGTTACCTGGCCTACGCCCTCTCCACCATCATGGACCGGGCGCTCCCCGACGTGCGCGACGGCCTCAAGCCGGTGCACCGGCGCATTCTCCACGCCATGCGCCTGCTGAAGCTCGACCCGGCCTCCGCCTACAAGAAATGCGCCCGCATCGTCGGCGACGTCATCGGCAAATACCACCCGCACGGCGACCAGTCGGTCTACGACGCGCTGGTGCGCCTGGCGCAGGAATTCGCCCAGCGCTACACGCTGGTGGAAGGGCAGGGCAATTTCGGCAATATCGACGGCGACAGCGCCGCCGCCTACCGCTACACCGAGGCGCGCCTCACCAGAGTGGCGACGCTGCTGCTGCAGGGCATGGACGACGACGCGGTGGATTTCCGCGACACCTACAACGGCGAGGACAACGAACCGGTGGTTCTGCCGGCGGCGTTCCCCAACCTGCTGGCCAACGGCGCCACCGGCATCGCCGTCGGCATGGCGACCAGCATCCCGCCGCACAACGCCGCCGAACTGTGCGACGCCGCCCTCTATCTCATCTCCCGGCCGGAGGCGACCACCGAACAGCTGTGCAACTTCGTGCGCGGCCCCGATTTCCCCACCGGCGGCATCGTCATCGAAGACCGGGCGTCGATGATCGACACCTACGAAACCGGGAAGGGCTCCTTCCGCACGCGGGCGCGCTGGGCGAAGGAGGACCTCGGCCGCGGCGGCTGGAACGTGGTGATTACGGAAATCCCCTACGGCGTGCAGAAATCGCGCCTCATCGAGAAAATCGCCGAGCTGCTGCAGGAACGCAAGCTGCCGCTCGTCGCCGATGTGCGCGATGAATCCGCCGAGGACGTGCGCATCGTCATCGAGCCGCGCACCCGCACCGTCGACGCCGGACTGCTGATGGAATCGCTGTTCCGGCTCACCGAGCTGGAATGCCGAATTTCCATGAACGCCAACGTGCTCTCGAAGGGCAAAATCCCGAAAATCATGGGGTTGAAGGATATCCTGCGCGAGTGGCTCGAACACCGCCGCGAGGTGCTGCAGCGCCGCTCGACCCACCGCCTGGCCGCCATCGACAAGCGCTTGGAAATCCTGCAGGGCATGCTGGTGGTCTATCTCGACCTCGACCGGGTGATCCACATCATCCGCACCGAAGACCAGCCCAAGCCCGAACTGATGAAAGCCTTCGGCCTCACGGACATCCAGGCCGAGGCCATTCTCGACACGCGCCTCAGGGCGCTGCGCAAACTGGAGGAAACCGCCCTCAAGAAGGAACTGGCCGATTTGACCAAGGAGAAGCAGACCCTCGAAGCGCTGCTGGCGTCGGAGGAGCGCCAATGGAAGGAGATTTCCCGGGAAATCCGCGAGGTGCGCAAGGCCTTCGGCCCGGAAACGCCGGTCGGCAGACGCCGCACCGGCTTCGACGCCGCGCCGGTGGCCTCGGCCTCGGCGATTCAGGAGGCCATGGTCGAGCGCGAGCCGATTACGGTCATCCTCTCCAAAATGGGCTGGATCCGCACCATGAAGGGCACGCTGACCGATTTCTCCGCCGTGCAGTTCAAGGGCGACGACACGCTGAGAGCCGGGTTTTCCGCCGAGACGACGTCGAAACTGTTCGTGCTGTCCACCGGCGGCAAAATGTTCACCCTCGACGCCGCCAAACTGCCGGGCGGGCGCGGCTTCGGCGACCCCATCCGCCTGATGATGGACATGGACGAGACCGACGACATCCTCGATGTGTTCGTGTACAAGCCGGGGAGCCGGCTGCTGCTTTCAACCGCCGCGGGCAGGGGGTTCATCGTCCCCGCCGACACCGTGCTCGCCACCACCCGCAAGGGCCGGTATGTGTTCACCCTCGACGAGGGCGGGCGCGTCGCCTTCTGCCGCGAGGTCACGGGCGACCATGTGGCTGTCATCGGCGAGAACCGCAAGCTGCTGATCTTCCCGGTGTCGGAACTGCCGGAAATGGCCCGGGGCAAGGGAGTGCGCCTGCAGCGCTACCAGACGAGCGGCGTCTCCGACATCCAGGTGTTCACGCTGGCAAACGGCCTGACATGGCGTGACGCCGACGGGCGCGAACACGTCGTCGGCGCCGAATCCCTCAAGGACTGGCTGGCGCACCGCGCCGACGCCGGCCGTCTGCCGCCCCGCGGATTCCCGAAAAACAACAGGTTCTTCCCGTGACATCCCGCCAAATCCCGCCAAATCCCGGATTATCCCGCCTCACGGAATGAATCGCGGGAGTCCGTCACTTCTTTGTTGATTTCACCGAAGGTTCTTTTATTACACCGGAAGTCCCCGCCCCACATCAAGGAGAATGACCACATGTCAGAGCTTTCCGCCGCCAATTCCTCTTACGATACAATGTTTTCCAAAGGACTTGCCGAAAAGGACCCGGAAATCGCCCGCGCCATCCGGCTGGAGCTGGAACGCCAACGCAGCGAAATCGAACTCATCGCCTCGGAGAACATCGTGTCCAAGGCCGTTCTCGAAGCCCAGGGCTCGATTATGACCAACAAATACGCTGAAGGCTATCCCGGCCGGCGCTATTACGGCGGCTGCCAGTTCGTCGATATCGCCGAGGATCTGGCCATCGAGCGGGCGAAGAAGCTCTTCAACGCCGGGTTTGCCAACGTTCAGCCCAGTTCCGGCTCCCAGGCCAACCAGGCGGCGTTCATGGCGGTGCTGTCGCCGGGAGACACCTTCCTCGGGCTGGACCTCTCCTGCGGCGGCCATCTCACCCACGGCTCCAAGGTCAACATGTCGGGCAAATGGTTCAACGCCGTGTCCTACAAGGTGCGTGAGAGCGACCAGGTCATCGACATGGACGAAGTGGAGGAGATTGCGTTGAGAGAAAAACCCAGGCTGATCCTCGCCGGCGGTTCGGCCTATTCGCGCTTCTGGGATTTTGCCCGTTTCCGCAAAATCGCTGATGCCGTCGGCGCCGTGTTCATGGTGGATATGGCCCATTTTGCCGGGCTTGTCGCCGGCGGCGCCCATCCGTCACCGATGGAGCACGCCCACATCGTCACCACCACCACCCACAAGACGCTGCGCGGCCCGCGCGGCGGCATCATTCTCACCAATGACGAGGCCATGGCCAAAAAGATCAACTCGGCGGTCTTCCCGGGCCTGCAGGGCGGCCCGCTGATGCACGTGATCGCCGCCAAGGCGGTGGCCCTGGGCGAGGCGCTCACTCCGGAATTCAAAGTCTACGCCCGAAACATCGTGGAGAACGCCAAGGCTCTGGCCGACACCCTGACCAAAGCCGGGTTCGACATCGTTTCCGGCGGCACCGACAACCACCTGATGCTGGTCGATCTGCGCTCCAAAGGCTTGACGGGGAAGGCGGCGGAAGCGGCGCTGGCCCGCGCCCGCATCACCTGCAACAAGAACGGTATTCCCTTTGACCCGGAGAAGCCGACCATCACCTCCGGAATACGCCTCGGCTCCCCGGCCTGCACCACCCGCGGCTTCGGCGCCGCGGAATTCCGGGAGGTCGGCGCCTTCATCGTCGACATCCTCGAAGGCTTCGTCAACAACGGCGAGGAGGGCAACGCCGCGGTCGAAAAAGCGACAGCGGAAAAAGTTGCCGCCCTGCTCAAGCGGTTCCCGATCTACTGAGAACCGGCGCCGGCGGGGGAGGGTCGAGCGATGCGTTGCCCGTATTGCGGAAGCGTGGATACACAGGTGAAGGACTCGCGTCCTTCGTCCGACTCCGCCTCCATCCGCCGCCGGCGTGTCTGCCCGGATTGCGGCGGGCGCTTCACCACCTTCGAGCGCGTTCAGCTGCGCGAACTCACAGTGGTCAAGCGCTCCGGACGCCGCGTGTCCTTTGACAGGGACAAGCTGAAACAGTCGGTCGCCATTGCCCTGCGCCGCCGTCCGGTCGACCCCGAGCGGGTGGAACGGATGATCAACGGCGTCGTCCGCCAGCTGGAAAGCATCGGCGAAAACGAGGTTCCCACCGAGCTCATCGGCAACCTGGTGATGGACGGCCTCAAGACCCTCGACGATGTCGCCTATGTGCGCTTTGCTTCGGTTTACAAGGATTTCAAGGAAGCGTCGGACTTTATCGCCATTCTCGAAGCCCTGACCAGGGATCACCCCATCAGCCCCGACACCGGCAAGGACGACGGCAAACCGTGAATGACGCGCCCGAATTCATCATCGAACCCCGAAAAAGCCCGGCTCAATGGGATGAGCAGTTTCTGCGGTTCGCCATCCGTATCGGCATGAGGAACGCCGGCCTCACCTGGCCCAACCCGTCCGTCGGCGCCGTGGTGGTGTCGACCGGAACTGCCGATACCCCGGAAATTCTCGGCCTCGGCATCACCCAACCGGGCGGACGCCCCCATGCCGAGCGCATGTTGCTGGAGCGATTGGGGGAACGCGCCGCCGGCGCCACCTTGTATGTTTCCCTGGAGCCGTGCTCGCATCAGGGGAAATCCGCGCCCTGCGTCGATATCGTCATCGCCTCGGGCATCAGGCGGGTGGTCGCGGCCCTGCGCGACCCGGATCCGCGAGTGTCGGGCCGGGGCTTTGCCGCCCTTCGCGCCCACGGCATCGAGGTGGTTGAGAACCTCCTCGCCCCCGAGGCGGCAGCCGCCCATGTCGGGCACATCAGCCGCGTCACCCGCAGGAGCCCCTATGTCACGGCCAAGCTCGCCATGAGTCGTGACGGGTTCGTCGGCGTCTACGGGCGCGGCAGCGTCGGCATATCCTGCCCGCGTACGCTGGACCTGGTTCATATGTGGCGGGCGAAAGCCGACGCCATCATGATCGGCGCCGGAACCGCCCGCAATGACGACCCGCTGTTGACGGTGCGGCTTCCCGGAATGGAAAACCGCTCTCCGGTGCGTGTGGTCGTCGACAGCAACCTGTCGCTCGCGCCGGACTCACGCCTGGCGCAAACGGCGCAAAGCGTCCCGGTGTGGGCGCTTTGCGGCGAACCGGCGGACCGGCAACGAGCGGAGACGCTCACCGGGAAAGGCGTGAAAATCCTTGAAGCCCGGCGTGACGGCACGGGGCATGTGGACATTCTCCACGCCCTGGAACTCCTTGCCGGTGAGGGAGTCACCACGGTCTTCTGCGAAGGAGGCCCCACTCTGCTGACATCGATGTTCAGGAGCGGCGCCGTTGACCGGTTCATTCTTTCGTCGGGAGCGACGGACATCGGCCCCGGGGGCGTGCCGGCACTCAACCGGACGATGACCTCAATTCTGATGGAGAGCTTCAGATGCACCGGAACCCTCACCGTCGATACCGACCGGATACGTTTTTTTGAAAGGGTAGGGAACTGATGTTCACCGGCATTATCACCGATATCGGGAAAATCCTTTCGGTTCAGGATCACGGATCCGCCCTGCGGAAAATCCGCATCCGCACCGCCTGGCATCCCGATACCATCGTGATCGGCGCCTCCATTGCCTGTTCCGGCCCGTGCCTGACGGTGACGGCCCACGGCCTGTTTCCCGGCGATGGGGACCCGGCCGGCTGGTTCGAGGTGGACGCGGCGGCCGAAACGCTGCAACGGACCACCGCCGGCTCCTGGGAAACCGGAGACCGGCTCAACCTGGAGCGCGCCCTGAAAATCGGCGATGAACTGGGCGGTCACCTGGTCACCGGACATATCGACGCCACCGCCGATGTCATCGGCCGGGAAACCGTGTCCGGCGGCGATACCCGGCAGGACGAGACCGTGCGTTTCCATGTGCGGGCGCCGGAACACCTGGCGCCTTTTATCGCCGAAAAGGGCTCCGTCGCCCTCGACGGCGTGTCCCTGACGGTGAATTCCGTGACCGCTGACGGAGTGTTCGACGTCCTGCTCATTCCCCACACCTTGAAAGCGACCACTTGGGGAGAGCGGCGCGCCGGTGACCGGGTCAACCTCGAGGTGGACCTCATGGCGAGATACGCGGCGCGGCTGTCGCACAAAAACTTGCCAAGCTGACCGCGACGGATTAGAGCGAAGACGAACCGATGCGGCGGGGCTTAAACATCAACGCCCGGCTGCAGTCACCGGGGCGAATTCCGTTCACACCGACTCAACTGAAGGTCGGAATTCGCTCCGAATTCTTTTGTTTGTCGCATTTTCCTGTCGCAAAACCGGCATCCGCTTTCGCCGGAAATGCCCCAGACCATTCAGGAGAAACCTCCATGGTTACAACCCATCCGGCGCCGAAAAGAGCGTTTCCGCCCGTTCCCGGAACCCGTGTCCTCATCGTGGAGACACGCTACTACCCGGACATCGCCGAAGAGCTCTTGACGGGTGTTCTTCAGCTGGCTGAAGAGGTTCAGGCGGAAACCGAGATTCTTACCGTTGACGGTTCGCTGGAAATCCCGGCGACCGTCGCCATCGCTCTCGACGCGGCGGAGCGACAGGGCAAGCCTTACGACGCGGTCGTCGCCCTCGGTTGCGTCATCCGCGGCGAAACCAGCCACTATGATGTCGTCGCCGGTGAAAGCGCCCGTGCCTTGATGGATATTTCGGTCAGCAGGCAAATCCCCGTCGGCAACGCCATCATCACCACCGAAAACATGGAGCAGGCCCTGGAGCGCGCCAGGGTTTCGCAGATGAACAAGGGCAGGGGGGCTCTTGAAGCCGCCCTGGTTGTTCTGAATATAAAACGCCGTTTGGCAAATCAAACCACCTGACAAGGTCCCGTCCGCCATGGCGCCCAACACTCCCCCGTCCACCGCAGAAGACTTTTCTGCCGACCCGTTCAGGGAACTCATCTCCCCGGAAATCCGGGAGCTGCGTTTTTCCGCGCGTCTTGCCGCAACTCAGGCGCTTTATCAGATGGACATTGCCGCCACCGGCACTGCGGACGTTCTTGCCGAATTTGAATCGTGGTGGATCGGGCAGGAAGTGGAGGGGGTGCCGTTCCTGCCGGTGG
The DNA here is from genome assembly GCA_031272615.1 of Methylobacteriaceae bacterium. GTDB lineage: Bacteria > Pseudomonadota > Alphaproteobacteria > Rhizobiales > Beijerinckiaceae > Hohaiivirga. Next base: position 9,468 of record JAISTL010000097.1, read on the forward strand.
ACACGGCCCTGTTTCACGATCTGGTTCAAGGGCTTGTGCGGGAACAACGCACGGTGGACCGTCTCATCAACGGTTCCCTCACTCCCGGATGGCCGCTGACGCGCATTCTTCCCGTGCTGCGCGCCATCCTGCGGGCCGGAGTCTGCGAGATGCTGGTGCGTCCCGACATTCCCCCAAGGGTGACGATTGACGAGTTTGTCGAGGTCTCCCGGCGCTTTTACGATGACGATGATCCCGGTCCGGGCAACGCCGCGCCTCCCATCATCGCTCCTGAAACCGGGTTGGTGAATGCCGTGCTCGACGCGGTTGCCCGCGAGTTGAGACCGGAAGAGATGAACAAAAACGAATCGAAACATCCCACCCATTTCCGAAAATGACAGAGGCCGCGTTATTCCCGGGGAGCGAAGCAGTCCGGACCTCCAACATCAGCCTTTGCTCCCGCTGCCTATCACATTCCGCGAGGAACACATCATCCGGCAAAACCGGCCGAACGTCATCCGGTTCCCGGCGCCGCCATCGCAAGGAACACACACAAATCCCCGGTCAAAACACACATTTTCCCTTGCGTCCCCGTGAGGCGCTGCCATAATACCACCCTGTAACGAAACCGGGGCGGAAAGATATTCATGACCCACGCACTCTATCTGATTTATGCTTTTTACGGCGTTCTCGCGTTGGTTGCGCTCTTCAACATTCTGTATCTGAACATATCTCACATATTGCTCGCGGCGTTGATACTCCTCACGGTTGCTGCGTGCTGGCTGTTTCCGTCGACGCGGATACTCATCATCCCCAACGCCGCAACAGCGTTCGGCGTCTTGGTGATCGGCCTTGCGGCTTTCGCTCTGAGCGGAGCCGCCGTCGGGGCGGGGGTCATCAAATTGCTGGTTGTACTGGCCCTGTGGTACGGCCCTTCGACGACACTCATTTTCTGCATCGCAGTCGCCATACCGGTCATCATCGGGCTGTACGTGCTCGGGAGATCCGTTATAAACTTATTCGTTCGCATTGTCGGAACCGACCGTGCTCCCAAAGGATTAAGCGCCATGGCCGTCGGTAAAGCGCTCCCCGTCGGCGCTGCCTTGGCGATTGCAGCCATCCTCACGCTCCATGAAACCGCAGCCTATCAGATTGTGATGTCTCAAGGCGCGTAATTTGAGCGTTTTGTCCCGGAATTGAATCGTGGCCTCGCCGGGGCCCTCATTCCGGAGCCGATAAGCCCGGCCGATGAGCTCCGGGCGTCGACGCGATTGAGGTCCCTTTTTACAGCGCCTGGGCTCTTTGCGGGCGCGATTTGATTGCGGCGTGTAATATGCCGCAAAATCCGGATTTCGTTATTTCATCAGACAAATTGATGACCGGACCGGGCTGAAAATTCATTTGCGCGTTTTCAAAAGTCATTGAGACAGGAAACAGCTGAAGCGCCAGCGAATCGGCCAAATTTTTCAGATGTTGCCGTCCATGTCACATCCGCAGGGCGAAAAACACCCGTGTACCCCGAAAAAACAGCTGCATAATCAGTCGATTCTCGAGACTGTACCGTCAAATCGCTCTCGACGAAACACTGTGAACAAACACAACAGTTATATGATTTCCAACGCTTTACAATCATTTACAACTCCCCACTCTCAAGCGCCCATTCGGGTTGTAAAGTTGGAAATTCCGTCGGAAACAGTGCCGACCGGTTCGCCGGACAATGAGTGAAATCATTGAATATCAGGGCCTTCAAAGCCACAGAACCGGGGAATGGGACAGCCTGTGACCTGCGGATGAGGTGCGCCCGCGCCGCGACACAAAACCACCCCGGCCGCAGAAAAACACTCGGGCCGAGCGGCAAACGGATCACATACTCGCTGTAAGATATTGTTTTCAAGCGGATTGACAGGGAAGGGGGCCGCAGCACCCCAAGCCCTCACCCGGCTTCCAAGCCCTTCGCCTCACCCCACAACGCCTCCATCTCATCCAAATCCGACTCGGCAAGAGATTTTCCCTTGTTTTTCAACGCCTGTTCGATATACCGGAAACGTGACTTAAATTTAACATTGGTGATGTGCAAGGCTTGTTCCGGTGAAACCCCGACATGGCGCGCCAGGTTGGCGACGGCGAACAACAGGTCGCCGATCTCCCGGGTGACTTTATCGTTTCCTTGAGAATCCGCCGCACGGCCCAGTTCCTCCCGCACCTCGCCGAGTTCTTCTTCGATTTTGTCCAGCACCGACGCTGTATCCGGCCAGTCGAATCCGACTTTGGCGGCCCGTTTGGTCAATTTGTCGGCGATGACGAGAGCGGGCAGGGCATCGGCGATTCCCCCGAGAAATCCTTGTTCCCCGGGTTCTTCGCCGCCGACCGGAACACCGTTGATCCGCGCCTGCTCTCGTTCATTTTCACGGTCTGCCTTCTCCAAAGCCTTGATGCTGTCCCACTGCGCGTCGAGATCCCGGGCGGGAATCGGCGGGTCGCCGAATACGTGCGGGTGGCGACGGATCATCTTCCGGCAAATCGACGAAACAACATCGGAAAAATCAAAGTATCCAAGTTGTTCGGCCATCCGCGCATGATAGACAACCTGGAGCAGCAGATCACCCAGTTCATCCCGCAGATCGACAAAATCCCGGCGGGACACCGCGTCGGCGACCTCATACGCTTCCTCCACCGTATAGGGAACGATGGTCTCAAACGTCTGTTCGATGTCCCACGGGCATCCGGTTCCCGGCGTACGCAACGCCTTCATAATCTCCAACAACGCATCGATATCAAACCGTTCCGACATAACCCGAACCTCGCAAACCGATCACCACGCCGTACATCCCGGGGACGCGACCCCGAATACCAGACAGCGAGACCCCGAATACCAGACAGCGAATCGAACCCAAAGAGCCAAGACACTGATAGAAGCGAATAACCGCGCGCACAACAAGACCGAAACGGGACGCCGCAGGAAACCCCAACCGGAAGTGGCACCCGAAACACCATGCGCCTTCAACTGCAATAAGACCCAAGCTCACTCATCATCAGACCCTCCGGTAAGGCGTCGGCAAAGGATGAACCGAACCGGGGCGCCGCAGAACACGCAAACAGGGGAATGGAAAAAAGGGAGACGGTCGCGGGCGTATACGTTTTGAAGGGCGCATATCTAAAATTCGCATAAGAAATATTATGGAACCAAAAAGATAGTGTAATATTTCAATATGATACGGGAAACAGACTGGAAATGGTATCGAGCACCGTTCGAGGCGACCGTTGGACGCATTCCTGACAGCCGGTCCATCTCTCTCCGTCCCGATATCGCCGGCGGTTATCCGAAACCTCCGGAGCTGCAGTCCACGCGGCCGGTGATGAACTCCGGCGGCCATCACAGAGCAACCATCCGTGCCAGCATGGTCCATAACATCGGGTCGAGGTAATCACGGATGACGGCATCGGCGCCCGACGCCTCCAGTTCGGCCAACGGGTGCGTTGTCATCAACCCGAAGGTGAAGATGCCGGCGGCCACGCCCGAAACAATCCCGGTATGGGTATCCTCGAACACCACCGCTTCGCCGGGCGCGATGTCGAGCCGTTGCAGTGCGGTGAGATACGGCACGGGCGACGGTTTTCCCGGCAGATTGTCGTTCCCGGTGATTTGTATGTCAAAGACGTCCGTGAGGTTCAACACCGGCAGCAAATGGTTGATGTTGCTGATCGGCGCGTTGGTCACCAGCGCCGTCTTCAAACCTTGCTCCCGGGCCCAGTCCAGGCACTCGTGCAGCCCCGAAATCGGCTTGAGATCGCCGACGCGATCACGAAACATCTGCTCCTTAGCCTCGCTCATCGCCATGGCCTCTTCGTCGCCGATGCCGGGGAAATACCGCTTGAACAGCTCTTTGTTGGAACCGCCGGCGATATTTTTGCGGAAATAGGGCGCGTCCACCACGATACCCTGCGGCGCCAGCAATTCCTTGAACACCGCCAGATGGATCGGGTCGGTGTTGGCCAGCGTACCGTCAAAATCAAACAACAGCGCTTTCAAGGTCATGTGAATCCTCTTTCTGCTTTCGTTTCAGTCCGCCGGGCCCGGACACTCCACGCGCATCCCGTCGTAGGCCGGAACGATATGCTCCGGCAACCGCGACAAAAGGTCCGCGTAATCGAGATCCTGACTGAGATTGGTGAGAATGGCGCGCTTCGGCTTCATCCGCCCGATGAGCTCCAGGGCGTCGTCAAGGGAAAAGTGCGAGATGTGCGGCTTGTCCCGCAGGGCGTCGATAAACAGAATATCCAGGTTTTTCAGGTAACTCATGGCAATATCCGGAATATCGTGCACATCGGGAAGATAGGCCGTGGTGCCGATCCGGTAACCGAAGGCGTTGACATCGCCGTGGACAACGTAGAACGGCACAAACGTTATCGCCCCCCCTGCCCCGGTAACGGTTGTCCGGCTTTCCTCCTCGATCACCGTCACATCGAGGATTGGCGGATATTCGGAGCCGTAGGGCGTTTCGAAACAGTAGGCGAAACGCGTGTGCAGCGCCTGGTTCGTCGCCGGATTGGCATAAACCTGAAGCCGCTTTCCCGTTGCCTGCACCAGGGGGCGCAAATCATCAATTCCGTGAATATGGTCGGCATGCTGGTGGGTGTAGAAAACGGCATCCAAGGCTTGGATATTCTCGGAAAGCAGTTGTTCCCGGAGATCGGGCCCCGTATCGACGAGAACCCGCGTCTCACCCCCCTCTCCTTTTCGCGTAACCAGAATCGAACACCGGCGGCGCCGGTTCTTCGGATTGTCCGGATCACACACCGCCCACCCGATCGGCCCGACTCTCGGCACCCCGCCGGAAGAACCGCACCCCAGCACTGTAACTGTAAAAGAAGCCATCCTTCACTACCATTCACGTTTCAAAACCGCGGAACCGGGATTCAAACCGCCGTCAGCCGTCCTCCTGCTCCAGCCGGGCCGCTTTGGCGAACAGACGATAAAAATTCGCCGTCGTCACCGCCGCGATTTCCTCCTCGTTCAACCCGTGGGTTTCACCCAAAACCCTGGCGGTGTGAACCACATACGCCGGTTCATTCGGTTTCGAGCGAAACGGCACCGGCGCCAGATACGGCGCGTCGGTTTCAACCAGCACGCGATCATCGGGCACAAGCGCCGCAAGACGCCGGACCTCGTCCGCCTTCTTATAGGTGATGACTCCGGAAAACGAAAAGAAAAATCCCAACTCCAACCCGGCCCGGGCCAAAGTCTCCGTTGATGAAAAACAGTGCAGCAACGCTGAAAACGCACCCCTGTCCATTTCGTCGCGCAGAATGTCCACCATGTCGTCATCGGCCTCGCGGGCGTGAATGACGAGCGGCAGGCCGGAGTCCCGCGCCGCCCGGATATGCGTGCGGAACACGCGCTGCTGCACATCCCGCGGCGCGAAGTCATAGTGATAATCCAAACCGGCCTCCCCCATACCGATGCACCGGGGATGCCGGGAAAGCTCAACGATACGCCCGGCGGGAATGTCAGGTTCCTCTCCCGCATTGTGCGGATGCGTTCCCACCGTGCAGTAGATCCGTCTGTCCCCCTCGGCGATGGCGCGATAGCGCTCGAACCGCCCGACATGGGTGGAAATGGTGACAAACCGTTCCACCCCGGCGCGGACCGCCGCCTGCACCACATCGTCCAGACGGGAAAACAACTCGGGGAAATCCAGATGGCAGTGGGAATCAACGAGCATTTGACATCAAGCCTCTTTCGGCTCTTCGTACTTCTTCACCAACGGATACGGGGCGGGCAGAACCGTCCCCTGTTTCAAACCCGGCTCGGCGCCGAGAAAGGCAAAGCTCCGCTCCTGTTCAGGCACACCGAGCAAATCCAGCAGATTCTTCGATATGTCCGGAATGAACGGCTGAGAGAGAAGCGCCATGCGGCGCAGCACTTCCAGCGTCACATGGAGCACCGTTTCCATGCGCGCCTGTTCACCGGTTTTTGCCAGTTTCCACGGCTCCTGCGAGGCAAAATAACGATTTCCCTCGGCAATCACCGCCCAGATATCGTTCAGAACCTGCTGCACCTGAAAATCCTTCATATGCTCCCGCGCCTTGGCCAACACACCGGCGCTCAATTCCAGAATCGCCTTGTCCTCGGCGGTCGGCGCGGTGAACGTGGGCACCCTGCCGCCGCAGTTCCTGGCGACGATGGACAGCGAGCGCTGCGCCAGATTGCCGTAATCATTGGCGAGATCGGAATTGATGCGGCTGACGATCGCCTCGTGGGAGTAGCTGCCGTCCTGCCCGAAGGAGATTTCCCGCATGAAGAAATAGCGGATGGCATCGGCGCCGTACCCTTCCGCCATGGCGAACGGATCCATGACGTTGCCGAGGGTTTTGGACATCTTCTCACCGCGGTTCAACAGAAACCCGTGACCGAACACCCGCTTCGGCAGCGGAATCCCCGCCGACATCAAAAACGCCGGCCAATAGATGGCGTGGAACCGGATGATATCCTTGCCGATGATATGCACATCCGCCGGCCAGAACCGGAAATCCGCATCGGTTTCATCGGGGAACCCGACTCCGGTGAGATAGTTGGTCAGGGCATCGACCCACACGTACATCACATGTTTCGGCGCGCCGGGAACCGGAATTCCCCAGTCAAAGGTGGTGCGGGAGATGGAGAGGTCCTTGAGACCGTTCTCGACAAAACGGATCACCTCGTTGAACCGGGTATCCGGCCCGACGAATGTCGGATTGTCGCGGTAGAACGCCAGCAGACGCTCCTGATAGGCCGACAGGCGGAAAAAGTATGTCTGTTCTTCCATCCATTCGACAATCGTCCCGTTCGGGGTTTCGATACGGCTGCCATCCGGCTGGAGCTCGGTCTCGGATTCCTCGAAAAACGCCTCCTGCCGGACTGAATACCAGCCGGCGTAGGTGTCGAGATAGATATCGCCGTTTTTCTCCATGCGCCGCCACAATTCCTGACTGGACAGGTGGTGCTGTTTCTCGGTCGTGCGGATGAAGCGATCATGGGAGACGTTGAGCACCTCGTCCATCTTCTTGAACAACCCGGTGTTCCGGTCTGACAGCTCTTTCGGCGTGATGCCGTCCCGGGCGGCGGTTTTGACCATTTTCTGCCCGTGTTCGTCGACTCCGGTCAAAAAGAATACATCATAACCGTCCAGGCGCTTGAAGCGGGCGATGGCATCGGTCACCACCGATTCATACGCGTGCCCGATATGCGGAGCGCCGTTGGGATAGGAAATTGCCGTTGTAATGTAAAACGTGTTGGAACTCATGACGGTTCACCCAGTTGATAACTGCCCCCGCGACGGAAAACCGGACCGCACCCGGGAAGGTACAGAAAAACGACCTATATCAGCTTTTCCTCATGTAGGGCAAAAAATACGCGAAACGATGCGAAGGATGGTTATGAAACACCAAATCGGCGCGGCTGATTCGCCGTCACATTCGCGTGCCGGGTTTCGGGCAACAACGCCGGAGAAACGTATCGAAACCTGTTATCATTATTTCCGTTCCGCTACCGAAAGAGTCACATTATATAATGGTCGGAGCGAGAGGATTTGAACCTCCGACCCCTAGTCCCCCAGACTAGTGCGCTAACCAGGCTGCGCTACGCTCCGATTTGCAAAAGGTTTGGTCTCTTTATAGTTTTACGCCCGGTATTGCAACTTCATTTTTTACCGGTTTTTTACCTGACGGAAACCGTGTTCCCAAGAACTCCCGCGCCGCCCACAGCCCATCCGCGGTTTCGCGGTTTTATTTGCGGCCGAATTCATCTATATTATGGTGAACGGGGTGGTGTTCCTTTTGAATGGTGATGATTTTGTCTGGAACATGGGTTATGGTGACGGGCAGAGTCGGCGAATTCAAGGAGATTTCAACCGGATAGCGAATGCAGGAGAGAACGGATTCTGTTCCATTCCGGCCCGTTTCGACGGTGCCGGTGATTCGGCGGATGACGCCGGGAAGCGCGAGGCAGGTGTCGTTCCTGTTCGCGGCGGGTTTGTTTGCTCTCAGCGCAGCGTACCCGGCCGAGGCGAAAATGCCCGGCTTCCTGGACCGTTTTTTCGGCGGTGAAAACAACACCGAGGTCAAGGAAGTCATCGAGAATCCGA